>CANQEC010000108.1 GCA_947594335.1 uncultured Lachnospiraceae bacterium | reverse complement strand
TCCCGCCCTGCCACCAGCGCCCGGTCTTCCTGATCGGACCGCCCGGAATCGGCAAGACGGCCATCATGCGGCAGGCGGCGGGGGAATGCGGCGTCGGATTTGTATCCTATACCATGACGCACCACACGCGCCAGAGCGCCGTAGGACTTCCGTTCATCAAAAATTTATCCTTTAACGGAAAGGAATATCCCATCACGGAATATACAATGAGCGAGATCATTGCCTCGGTTCTTCGGTGCATCGAAGAAAGCGGAAAAAAGGAAGGCCTTCTGTTTCTCGACGAGATCAACTGCGTCTCCGAGACGCTGGCGCCGACCATGCTGCAGTTTCTGCAGAACAAGACGTTCGGCGGTCACCAGCTTCCGGACGGCTGGGTGCTTGCCGCCGCCGGAAATCCGCAGGAATACAATAAATCTGTCCGGGAGTTTGATATCGCCACCCTTGACCGCCTGAAATATATCACGGTGGAAGCGGACTACGGCGCCTGGCGTGCCTACGCGCTTGAGGCCGGTATTCACGGCTCCATTCCCGCTTATCTGGACACGCACAGGGACCGGTTTTACCTGCTGCAGCAGACTTACGCGGACAAAACATTCGCGACCGCCCGCGGCTGGGAGGATCTCTCTTATCTTCTCCTTCAGTACGAAGCCTTGAACCTGCCTGTAACAGCGGCTCTGGTCGGACAGTATCTGCACTCGGAAGAGCTTGCGCGCGATTTTGCCGGATATTATCAGTTTTTTATTTCAGGAAAAAAGGCCCTTCCTGTACAGGAGATGCTTGCCGGAGACGAGGCCGCCGCCGCTTCCTGCCGCGCGCTGCTGCAGAAAGCCCCGTTTGATGAAAAGCTTCTGTTTGTTCACTTTGCCCTGTCCTTCCTTGGCGAACGTCTTCATTCCTGGGAACACAATCAGAAACAGCTCCGCCTTTTTGACGATACGCTGGAGCGGCTGATCCGCTACCAGAAGCAGCAGAAGCTGCCCTCTCTGGCCGAAGCGTCCGCGCCGTTTGCGGCAAAGGAGGAGGAGATTCTTTCGATCCGCCGTCTGCATGGCCTGTCCTCCGACGAAGAGATCCAGGAGGCAGAGCATATGTTATACGATCTCCGCGATCTCGCGTACCGCTGCCGCAGCGCGTCCGCCGTATTTGTGTCGGCTGGTTCGGGCGCTTCATGCGATGACTCCGGGACAATGGCAGATCACGAAAATCCTCATGCGCAGAGTCCAAAAGCCCCCATTTCCGCCTGCCCAGGCAACGACCTGACCTTTTTTGAGGCAGAAAAAAAAGCCCGTCAGAATTCTCTGAGGGCAGAAGAAAAAGAACTTTCCGATATGCTAAAGCGCTGTGCTCTTCTCCTGGAAGAAGCCGACGGTCCGGAACTGACTTTATTTATCTCTTCGGTCTGCCAGAACAGCCTCGCCATCTCGTTCCTGAAAAAATACCCGTCGGCGCTGTTCGAACGGCTGAAGGAACGGCTCCAGTTTGAATCGAGGGCGGAAAGACTGCGGCAGACGCTGGGGCTGTCAGAAAATGTCCAATAGGGCTTGTCGCATATTCCCCGACAGCCCCAGGCCCGGGCAGGGAAATCAAATCAGCTGCTGACGCAGCACCTGGTTTCCATGCCCGGGCCTGCACACAAAAGAACAGGAGGAAAACCTCCTGCCCAATTAAGATGAAAGTCCTTGTTTTTTGCAGATATCTTCAAGACAACATTTCCCGCAATACGGCTTTGTCCGCGCTGTACATACATCACGCCCGTGATATACAAGACGATGGCAGAAATCGCTGCCCTCTTCGGGAGGGATAATCTTCCAGAGCGCCATCTCAACCTTCTTCGGATCCTTGATCTGATCGACAAGACCTATGCGGTTTGTAAGGCGGATACAATGGGTATCTGTCACAATCGCGGGTTTTCCAAAAACATCCCCCATGACAAGATTCGCGCTCTTTCTCCCCACGCCCGGAAGTTTTAAAAGCTCGTCAAAATCATCGGGCACCTTCCCGTTGTATACGTCGCGGAGCATCCTCATGCACGCGCTGATATCCCTGGCCTTGCTTTTTCCAAGGCCGCATGGACGCACGATCTCCTCAATCTCCTCAGGCTCCGCCTGCGCAAGGGACTCAAGATCCGGAAACTTCGCGTACAGCTCTTCTACAACGACATTCACTCTGGCGTCCGTACACTGCGCGGCAAGCCTGACGCTGACCAGAAGTTTCCACGCCTGGTCGTAATCCAGCGTACAGTCCGCGTCCGGATATTCCTTTTTCAGGCGCGCGATCACCTCAAGCGCCAGTTCCTCTTTTGTCATGAAAGCATCATCCTCCGGATCTTCCCGACAGTCCCTTTCTGTCTTTTCCTGAGTGCAAACCGGCGGCAAAGCCGCACGGCAGTTCCGCGTACGGATCTCATTTCGCCCGGCTGCAGATAGACGCCGGCAGCCCCGCGTCTCAAAAAGGAACCCTCTGCATCACAGCTGTTTCACTGCCGCAACCGTCCGCTCATAATCCTCTTTCACCTGAGAAAGAATATTCTCCAGATGATCCGTCTGCCCGCCTCTGATCATCTCCGTCAGCTCGTGGCTGGATTCGTAAAGCTTTGTAAAGGACAGATTCTGACTTACGCCCTTGATCGTGTGGGCTGCACGGAACGCCTCATCCATATTGCCCTCATCCAGCGCTTTCATCAGATTGTCATAGCTTGGATCTGTGAGAAATTTCCCCGCAAATCTCCGGATCCTGTCCTCATTGCGGAAACGCCCCAGTATCTCATCATAATTTCCGCCCAACGCGTCATAACACTCTTTTACTGTCATACTGATACTCCTTCCATGAACTCATCTCCGACATACTGACGCCCTTCTGATCCGCCGGCCGGTCTGTCCGGATTTTCATCTGCCTTATCATCTGTCAGCCTCTGTCAGGCCAGGGTAAGTACCTTTCCGATCACCCCTGTATATACAGGCGGCTGGTCAATCGACCACATGGACCGGCATACAAGCTGAACCTTCTGCACCTTGCCGCCGATTTTGAAATCACACTCATACCGCACGACAGGAGCATCCGAAGTGGAACGGCGAATCAGAGCTCTCAGCTCCTCCATCTGTTCCTCATTCATGACTCCGGTCAGCTTCCCGTCCTCCATGGGATCCATGGTGACCCGGCTGATACCAAGCTGTTTCGCTCCCCACTCTGACAGAACGACCATCGGCGGCACCACTGTATACTCAAACTGCAGCTCGTTTGATATCTCCATCAGAAAATCATATTTGATCCTCTCATGCTCAAGCACCCTGAGGTTCCGCTCAGAAGTTGTGAGATCGTCATGCTGCATCATCTCTTCCGCGATCTTCTTTATTTCTTTCTCGCTGCTCTGACTTGCCGCGTCCTGCTTCAGCTCATACTGAATCGCGTCGGCGGACTCCATGAGACACTCCAGCAGCAGCGGATTAAATGTACCGCACTCTCCGTTCAGAATCATCTGCATCGCAATTTCGTGCGTAAATGCCTTTTTGTACACGCGTTCGCTCGTGAGCGCGTCATACACATCGGCTATGGATACAATCTGGGCCGCGATCGGGATCTCCTCCCCTTTCAGTCCGTCCGGATACCCCCGCCCGTCGTAACGCTCGTGATGCCAGCGGCAGATATCATACGCTACCCTCACAAGCGGTGCGTTCTGATACTGAGGGATCTCCTTCAGCATGGCTGATCCAAGTTCCGAGTGCGTTTTCATGATCTCAAATTCTTCTTTTGTCAGCCGCCCCGGCTTATTCAGGACCTCAGACGGTATCGCGATCTTTCCGACATCATGCAGAGAGGACGCCACGCTGATCAGAGATACGTCCGATTTCGACAGGTGATACCTGTCGGTCTTTTTCATCAGCTGCCGAAGCAGTATTTCCGTGATCGTCCGGATATGGAGTACATGAAGCCCGCTCTCGCCGTTGCGGGATTCCACGATATGGCTCAGAATGGAAACCATCAGACCATTGCTCTTCTCGCGTTCAATGATCTGATCGGTCACAAGGCCGATCAGCCTTTTCTGCTTCGCGTAAAGCATGATCGTATTGACCACTCTTCGGCGGACAACCATCGCGTCAAACGGACGGCTGATATAATCGGTAACGCCCGCCTCATACGCCCGCTCCATGAAATCCGGAGTGCTTTCCGCTGAGATCGTGATGACTGGTATGTCCTCAATCCAGCGGTACTTATTCATAATCCTGAGAACCTCAAAACCGTCCATCTCAGGCATAACAATATCCAGAAGGACAAGTGAAATATCTGTCCCCAGCTTCTGGATCATGGCGACAGCTTCCACGCCGTTCGACGCTTCCAGAATCTCGTATTCCTCCATCAGCATATCCGTGAGGATCCAGCGGTTCATCTCAGAATCGTCCACTATCAAAATCTTCTGCTTATTTTCACTCTCTTTGCTCATCTCTATCTCTTTCCAGACGGTCATGTCATAAGTCTTTACAATTCTGTTATTTCGCTGTTGCTACAGGTCAGCACTTATATCATATACCAAAACAGTTTATTTGAAAAGAGCCATTTTCAAAAACTTTATATTTGGGACAATATAATTTTTCACTTTTGTCAGGCCCCGCCTTTACATTTTCAGAATCAGGCAGGCGATCTGATATTTCAGACGGTCCTGAGCCGTATCCAGCCCGGAGCCGAGCAGCTTTTTGATACAGCCGATCCGGTAAATAACCGTATTGCGGTGCGTAAACATCGCCTCGGACACACTTTGAATGCTGCCGCCGCTCTCAAGATATCTCTGCAGCGTCTCCACGTAGCTTGTATTGTGCTTTTTATCATGCTCGATCAGAGGCTGCAGCGTATCCTCCCCCATCTCGCGCAGCAGCCGGGTATCCTTGATCTGGCTGAACAGCCGGTAAATCCCCATTTCATCAAAATAAAGAAGATCCCGCCCGGTGCGCAGCGCCATATCCACAGCCGCGCGGGCTCTTCTGTACCCAAGCTGCAGATTGGTAATATCCGTCACAACGCTTCCTACGCCTGCCGAAACATGTCCCTCCGGCATCTTTCGCTTCACACGCTGCACAAATCCTCTCATGATCTCTTTTACCTGTTCCTGGGAGAGATCGTTGACCACCAGCGTAAAGCAGGAATCATAGTAAAAGAAATGCGCATTATGCGTGATATTCTCCAGATAGATCTGCAGCCGGTAGCTGAGCCTGCGCCGCTCCACCGTATCCATGATATCCAGGTCCCCGGTGGAAATCAGAACAATCTGAAATGTTCCGTCCACGTCAAAATACGGAAGCAGATCCTTTTCATAAAGGCCCATGGTTTCCGGTTCCTCGATCGCGTGGATCAGCGCATTCGATATCTGCTCATCCGCGGCGCCCTGCAGCAGCACCCGGACACTGATGTCCTTGATCATATCATACAGCTGCGTACTCCAGGGAACCGTCAGCAGAGGAAAATCATTTTCATCGCTGTATTGTATCACACTCTGCGGAATTTCAAATATGTACTGCCCCGTGTTGACAATCAGTCCGGAAGCATGAATCTGCACCAGATTTTCCACCAGCGTCAGCAGTTTTTCTTCCGTATCAAAACCCAGGCCTGTCGTGACGGCCAGATCTTTTCCTTTAAAATTTCTGAGAACCATACTGTCCTCGATCAAAAGAAGCCAGCTGATGGAATTTGACCAGCCGTTTTTTCCCGCGATCATCTCCATGCGGTATTTATCCCTGGATACCGTCAGCATATCTTCAATTGTAAATCCCATATCTTTCCGGTTCCTCCTTTTCCCCGTATTTCCCTGTCTCCGCACGCTTTGTGCTCCCAGCACATATTTCCACCTTCAAGTTTGGGACTGCGGCCTATGGAAATTCTGCGCCGACATGGTATTATATAGTCACAAAGCACAAATAACTTCAATTCAAATATATACGATAACAGGAGGTACAGGATATGTCAATGTATGGATTAGTGGATTATGAATATTATATGATGAGGGATCCGCAGCCGACATGGATGCGGAGCGAGAGATACGATTATTGTGAACCGTTCGAAAGAACATCCCTGCTTGAGAAATCAGGCCTTGCAAAGCTGCCGTTTGTGCAGTTCCTCATGTCTCTGTTCTGAGGACAGCAGCGAAATCCCTGCGGTACAAAAAGATGTGCCGCAGGGATTTTTTTATGCGCAGACCCGTGTAAGGAAAATTGCTGCTGTCGCAGCACACGGGCCGCGCGGCGATCAGGAGGAAAAGCCTCCTCCTGATCGATTTTCATGCGCAGGCCGCACGTGCAAATCTGCTGCTAACGCAGCACCTGGGCCGCGCCGTTTACTCTTCTGCAGACCGCAATGAAACCATGTAGGTCCCCAGCCCTTCAAACTGGTCAAGATAGCTGACCGCCTCCTCATACTGATTTGACTGCAGCGCAATATTTATCGTATTGCAGACACAGCGCTTCAGTTCCCGGATATCAAGAGTCCCCTCCTCAAGTTCCCTGCGGATACATTCATGGTCGGACGGATTCCCCGGCATAACCATGTCGTTGCCGGCGCGCATACAGCCCGCCGCGGTGCACTCGCCTGCCGTAGACGCTGTCGTGGTCGTCCAGTCCGTCATGATGGCGCCCGCAAAGCCCCACTCGTCTCTCGCTGCCTTTGTGCAGATGTCATGGCAGTTCGCCGCATGGACACCGTTGATCAGATTGTAGGAGGTCATGATGCACATGGGCTGCGCGTTTTTCACGGCGATCTCAAAACCTTTCAGATAAATTTCCCGCAGCGTCCGCTCCGACAGCACGGAATCCGAACCCATGCGGTTATCCTCCTGATTGTTGCAGGCAAAATGTTTGATCGTCGTCCCGCAGCCGGGCACCTCCTGCACGCCCAGCGTCACTGCTGAGGCCATGATACCCGCAAGAAGCGGATCCTCGGAGTAATACTCAAAATTCCTTCCGCAGAGCGGATTCCGATGAATATTCATGCCGGGAGCAAGCCAGAGCGATACGCCGAACAGTTCCATCTCATACCCGATCATTTTGCCGACTTCCCTGACAAGATTCGTATCCCAGGTCTGCGCGAGCAGCGTCCCCACAGGGATCGCCGTGCAGAACTGATAGTGCGTCTCTCCCGGCTTTTTCTTTTCCTCCGCGAAAAAACCGCCTTCAAATGCCTCCAGGAATCCGTTCCTTATAATCTTTCCATCCACAACCTGATATTCCCGGTTCAGCCGCAGACCCGCAGGTCCGTCCGCCAGCACGAGGCTTGCGACATTCCACGGATCAGCCTTCGCCACGGAAACCGTCTCAGCCGCGGCTCCCGGAACCGATTGTCCCGCAGAACCGATCTCATTCTCCTGTCCTTTCGCAATATCGCCGGTCGCAAACATGACAAGCTGGTCAAGGGAAAGGCTTTCCGTGATCTCTCCCGCCCTGCCCGGAAGCTGTTCCGGAACATCCGAGTAAACCACAGTTCTTGTGGCAAGTTCTGCGGCGTGAATCTCCACGGCCGGAAGTTTCTCGGCCTTTGCAAGCCAGGCCGCTTCTTTTTCGCGCATCTTAACCGCGTCAGGCTGCAATTCGTCCAGCTCTTCCTTCCTCTGGCAGATATTCTGACATCTGGTCAGCACCGCGTCCGCATCCAGCCGGATGGAA
>CANQEC010000107.1 GCA_947594335.1 uncultured Lachnospiraceae bacterium | reverse complement strand
GCAAGATTCACCGCGAGAGCAAGTCTCTGTTTCTGTCCCCCGGAAATGTTGCTGCCTTCCTCGGAGATCACCTTATCCAGTCCGCCGTTTTCCCGTATGAAATCCAGCAGGTTAACCTTTTTCAAAGCCTCCTCCATCTGATCCCGTGTGATATCCGAAGATGCCAGACGGAAATTATTGGAGATGGTATCATTAAAAATATAGGTATTGCAGCTGACTACCGCCAGGCGGCTGTAATAATCCTCCCGTGACAGATGCGCCAGAGGAACGCCTCCCACCGTGACACTTCCTGTATTCGGAATCCGGCTGCCGCTTATGAGTCCCACCACCGTAGATTTTCCACAGCCCGATTCTCCCACGATGGCAGTCATCCCTTTTTCCGGGAACTTCATTCTTACATCTTTCAACACATCTCTGGTCCCGTCATAGGAAAAGGTAACGCCGGACAGCTCTATATCCGTTGTTCCCACCGTTTCCTGTCCCCAGGACGGTTCCGGGATCTCCAGAAGCCGGAGAATCTTCTTCCCTGCGCTTACTCCGTTCATGGCCACATGAAAAGCGCTCCCGAAAGCCCGCAGCGGCAGAAAGAAATCTACCGCCACCAGAATCAGAAAGACCGCTGCTGTCTCGGAAATCTCCCCGTTTACCAGATCCATCAGCGCGACGGCAATACCGATGCCCGCGCCCCCGTAGACCACCAGATCCATGATCGTGGTGCTGGCCAGCTGCATGGTGAGGACTTTCATGGTGATGACCCGGAACTCTTCCGCGTTTTCATTCATCCTTCTGTGCTGCCGTTCGTCCGCCCGGAATATTTTCAGTTCCTTCAGACCCTGAACGCTGTCCAGGAAAAAATCTCCCATGGAAGTATATTTATCCCAATATACGGCAAAAATCTTTTTCGCCCACCTCGATACTGCCACAATGGAAACAGGGATCAGCGGCACACAGCACAGCAGGATCAGCGCTGCTTTCCAGTCCACTCTGACGGAGACAAAAAAGAGAATAACCGGGGCCATCATCGCATAGAAAAACTGCGGAATATAATCCGAAAAATACAGATCCAGCTGCTCGATCCCCTCCAGACTCACCTGAGTCAGACCAGCCATGCTCAATTCATCGGTGCTGCGCACTCCGAGGGAAATGATCTTCCCGTAAGTTCTGGCGCGCAGATCCCGCTTTACTTCCCGGCCGATTTTTTCTTTCTGGCTGCCTGTGCACCGGGAACTTATGTAACGGATCAGAATCAGCGCTGCCGCCGCAAAGCCTGCCGGTATATAGGCCTGAATAGGGGATTGTTCCACAGTCAGATGGATCACAGCGCAGATACATACGGTGCCTCCGATATTGGCAAGAAGTCCGGCCAGCATGGACAGGACGGCATATAAAATATGTTTTTTCCCGCTGCCCAGAAGTTTCATCAGTTCTTTATCAATCATTTCGTTACCTGCCTTCTCCATTGGCATCTTCTGCCGCTTTTTTGTATCTTTCCCAAAGTTTTTCCAGCTTGCCGGACTGGATTCCTGCAAAGTCTCCCAGACAAACCTCAAGTGCAATTCTCTCTTCCTCATTTACCAGGACGAGACGATAGCCTTGTCTTTCTTCTTTCCTGATCAGAAAAATCTGGTAAAGATTCTCCCAATGCAGTTCTGCGCAGATTTTTCCAAAAACTGCATCTCCCGGCGTATTATCCGCCGTCCCGTTTTCCTGTAAAAACTCCGCTGACAGCTGTAGACGAACCGCACCTGTGCCATACTCCCACACTGCTCCCTTTGCAAAGGCAAAATCATGATACACCCGTCTCCACTCTTCTTTCGGCACGGGAACCGCCCGGTCCCATCCATCAAGAATCTGCCACGGAGTCACTTTCAAGGAGGAGGCTGCCTCCTCCACCGCTGCTTGCGGATTTTCCTGAAAAAACGCGGCGATCCGTAAAGAAAGCGGGGTTTTGATGTGTGGATTAATTTTATGAATATGATTCTTTTTTATATCGGCCTCCATGAGAAGAATACACAAAGGTGCCGAATGAAACGCCTTGTGCGCCGATACACATTCCCTGCATTTTCCATGATTCTGGCATGTCACATGCGGACATGTGCAGGGAATGATTTTTTCCTTTCCCACTCTGTCTGTATCTGACATCTGTCTGATTTCCTCCTGCCGGATAATAAATTTGAGAAAAAAGAATTCAGAAAGGAATTCTGGTTCCATATCCTTCCTTTGTGGCAGATTTATCGTAGATTTCCTCAATCGTAAACTGATAGACAGGCCGCGTCTTCCAACGTCCTGGATTCGGAGTGTGGTAAACATCGTGCATGGCATTCACAAACTGCTGCAGCAGAGGAAGCTCCTCATTTGTGATGGGATCCTCCGCCTCATGATGCCGGCCAATAAAAGCCATCTTCCCCTTTACCTCATAGCTGATGGCAGGTGGCTGGTAGAAAACCAGCGATGCCTGCGGGTTGGCCTGATAATTGATATAGCTGTTGGAAAAAGCCATCTCCACGCCGTAAATATGGTCAAAATCTACTTTCTGTTCCATCTCTTCGCTGTACAGATACCGCATCAGCAGACCAAGCCCGCGGTTTGAATAGCCTCTGTCTCCAGGTTCATAGGACGCAATGTGTCCCTTATAAGCTTCCAGTGCTTCCCGGATCAGATCTTCCTCCTTTGGAATAAAACCGATTCCTTTTACGGCCCCATTCAGTCCGGCCGGACCATTGCTGATAAAAACCGGATCATGGGAAGTAAAAGTCAGAAACATCTTCTCCGGAGATTCCATTTTCCCTTCATACAGCATTCTGGCTGCTTTCGCTCTGGTCCGGTAAGCCCATTTAAAAAATTTATTTAATTCTCCATATTCATTTCTTGCGTTGCCCAATTCTTATCTCTCCTATTATTATTTTTTACTTTCGCGGGCGAGTCTTAAATTTTCAGCTCACCAACGGAATCATATACGGGCAGTGGTTTTCCGAAGATTCATGAATGACCGCCCGGATTCCGTACACCTCCGACAGCCGCTCTACGGTAATACCTTCCCGGACACTGCCGATATAGCAGATCCTGCCTTCCTTTATCATGATAATATCATCACTGAACTGCATAGCCTGATTAATGTCATGGAGAACCATCACCACCGTCATGCCGTACTCGCGGTTCAGCCGACGTACCAGATTCAAAATCTCCATCTGATAATAAATATCCAGATAGGTGGTAGGTTCATCCAGAAAAAGAATATCTGTCTTTTGGGCCAGAGCCATGGCAATAAAAGCCCTCTGACGCTCGCCGCCCGACAGACGCCCTACGCTTTTCTGCTTCATCTTTTCCATCCGTGTCACTTTCAAGGCCCAGCGAACTGCCTCATCTCCTTCCTCATCCCTTGAAGAAAGCATGGTCTGATGAGGCATACGTCCGAACTGAACCAGCCGTTCCACTGTCAAATCGGCAGGTGCACGGTTTTGCTGATGAACCATCGCGATTTTTCTGGAAATCTCTCTGGCTGTCATTTGCTGAATCGAACGGCCTTCCAGAAAAATATCCCCTCCCTGAGGCTTCAGCTGTCTCACGATCAGATTCAGCAATGTGGATTTCCCACAGCCGTTTGGACCCAGGATTGTAGTCACCTTCCCTTTCTCAATATGGCCATTCAATCCCTGGATAAATGCCCTGTCTCCATAAGAAAATTTTAAATCTCTAATCTCCATATCCCTTGTTATCCTTTCTTAGCAGATAGAGAAAGAACGGACCGCCGCAGACAGTGGTGATCACTCCTACCGGTATCTCATAAGGTGCAATTATCGTTCTGGCAATGGTATCCGCCGCCAGAAGAATAACTGCCCCCATGAGAGCCGCAAATGGTATCAGATATTTGTGCTCTGACCCCATGAGCATTCTGGAAATATGAGGAACTACCAGTCCGATAAAGCCGATTACCCCCACATAAGCGGTGGAAATTCCTGCCAGCAGCACGGCTGCCGCCGAGATAACAATGCGCAGCACATTGGGGTCATAACCCAGACTTTTTGTATTTTTGTCTCCCAAAGACAGCAGATCACAGCAGCGCGGCAGCAAAAAGGACAGAAACAGACCGATACAGGTATAAACTGCCATGATCCGTACCTGTGTCCAGCTCTTTTTCCCAAGCTCCCCGTTCAGCCAGTTCAGAACCCCGGAAAGTTCTTCACTGTTAAGCAGCGAGATCATGCTGGTGACTCCGCCCAGCACAGAATTGACCGCTACCCCTGCGAGGATAACGCGAACCGCCGAAAGACCATGTTTCCAGGCCAGAGAATAAATCAGAATACAGGCCAGTACTCCGCCGGCAAACCCCCACACAGGAATCATGGATGTGTGCATGGGAAGATACATGGTGATGATCAATACCACCACGCTGGCTCCGGAAGAAATCCCGGTGACGCCAGGATCTGCCATAGGATTGTTCATGACGCACTGTAGAAGTACTCCGGATACCGCCAAGTTGGCCCCTACCATCACCGCCATGCAGACACGAGGAATACGAATATCCCGGATGACGCCTGCGATTCCCCCCTCATCGCTTCCCAAAGCAGCCAGAATATCCCTCAGGGAGACTCCGACACTGCCCACATTCACGGAGATCAGGATGCAGGCCAATAAAAGAAAGATCAGCACTGCAAAATACAGGATCCGGCGGGCTGTCCTCCCTGCTGTCAGCTCCAGTTCTGTCCGCCTGTGTATATTTGCGTTCATCATTCCTCCGGATAAAGAATCTGGGCCATCTGTTCCATAGCCTCTGCCGCCTCAAGGTTTGCGCTCATACCAAAAGTACCGATGGGAAGCGTCACTATGCGTCCCTCTTTCACCGCGTCAAAATTCTGCCACGCTTCATTGGAAGAAAACTCATTATCCAAAGCTTCCAGGGATTCCTCCGGACTGGCGTGTGCCATCAGTAAAATATAATCCGGATTCATGGCGGCCAGATATTCCATATCCACAGGAGAATAAGCGGCAACTGCATCCTGGATCACATTGACTGCGCCTACCGCTTTTGCAATACTTCCTACATAAGTGTCCTCAGAGCAGACCATAAAACTGGTTCCGGCGCCAAAGATGATCAGCACAGTCGGGCTCTCTTTTCCTTCTACAGACGCCAGGATTTCCTCTTTGCCTCCCTCAAGCTCAGCCGTCAACGCTTCTGCCCTGTCATATTCACCAAAAACACCTCCCAGGGTCTGGACAGCCTCCAGCAGTCCATCATAGCTGTCCAGGTTCACATAGATACATTCCAGCCCCAGCTGTTTCAGCTGTTCATCCAGAGAATCTTTCAGAGACTCCACAGAAACAAATACATCTGCGTCCAGAGAAGCCACTATTTCCATATCCGGGGTCATCGCGCTTCCGATGCGGACAGCATCCGCTGCACTGTCAGGGAGATCATACTCACTGGTCGGCACACCCACCATGGGAATGCCCAGCTCGTCCAGAATCTCCACCACTGCCACTGAATCGGCAATCACTCGTCTGTCAGGCATCTCCGTTTCAAAAGCCTGATCCGTCTGCATTTCCTTCGAAGCTTCCGTTTTTTCTCCGCAAACAGCAAAAACACTCAGCAGCAAACCAAAAGTAAGCGCGGTTTTCATTATTTTTTTGTTCATTATCATAAGTCCCTTTCCTGAAAAATTTTGGGCGGACATTTCTGTCCGCATTTCGGATAACACCATGGGTGAAATCCGATGATTGCGCGCGTGGTTAGTTATATATAACTTAATTAGCCGTGGCTAACTTTATCATACATCATCCACATTGTCAAGTTATTTTTCGCTAACTTCTATCGTTTATTCAAAAATGAAGATATCCAGAAAGAAGCATATTGCAAGATATTCTTTTAACCGGATGCTTCTGTCCTCCGTATCAATCCCTTCCCCGTTCTGCCTGAGATTGTCAGAGTTTCCACCCAAGCCTGCAAAGCAGCGGCAAAAACTCCGCACACGGAAATTTACAGTCCATTGTCTCCGAGTCATCCCTGCCATGGAAATCGCTTCCGGCCGAATGCAGAAGGTGATTCTCATCGGCAAGCCGGCGGAGATATTCCCTCTGTTCTTCCGAATAGCGCCCATAGGACGTCTCCATCCCGCCATGCTCGTTTGTCAGCGTTTTAAAGTACCGGACAAGCGCTTTTTCTGCGGTCTCATCCATCCGGTAATAAAAAAGATGCGCAAGAACAGCGATGCCGCCTGCACTCAATATCGCGTCCGTACATTCTTCCAGACTGATATAAGGCAGCATTGCTTCCACATATGCCCTGCGTTTTCCAAAAGCGCCGATATACTCATCGAATGCTTCTTCCGCGGTATCCACATAGCCAAGCTTCCGCATTTTGTCCGCGATATGACTCCGGCCTATGTGATGACTCCCGGGATATTCCTTTTCAAGATCATCGTAAGTCCCGATATAGATTCCGCAATCGGCCAGGCGCTTCAGAATTTTTTCAACGTAAGGCCTCCTGTCGGGCCGTTTCCGATTAAATATATTCTGGAGTCTGCGGTTTTCGGGATCAAAATCAAGGGCCACAACATGTATTTCATGGGAAACATGACGGATGTCCTCATAGATACAGCTGATTTCACTTCCCTGTACCAGGAAAATATCCGGATTGTCCCGGCGAAGCTCTTTCAGATCGAGCATACGATTGTGATCGGTGATCGCCAGCGCCTCAATTCCATTCTTCCTTGCTTCTGCTATTACTGCCTCAGGTGAAAACATTCCATCCGATATGGTTGTATGAACGTGAAAATCCAGATAACTCATTCGCCTTCCTCCTGTTCTGCATGATGTAATTTAATGATGCCAGGGTCGAAAGGTCATGCGTTCCATGTTCACATGGAAAAGAATGACACTGAGACCCTGGCATCATTATATACTTCATGCAAAAAATTTTTTTCAGGAGGCTCACTGGATGTCCTTCCCGCAGTACCGTACATACGCCGCGGCAATCCCGACAGCCGCAAACAGCGCGCCGACTGCGATCATCACAGGATTTAACTTTCCGTCTCCTACAAGGTCCGCGGCGTCGCAGTATCCAAACGGAGTGATGTATTTAAGAAATTCCGCCTTTTTTGTCATGTTGGCGGTCAGGTTCAGGAAATACGCCATCGCTGCAAGCCCCAGACCGATTCCGGCGCTGCCGCGGCGCAGAAACGCGGAAATGCCAAAGCAGATTCCTGCCAGCTCCAGCTGCATCAGCAGCCATGCGAAATGCATCAGCAGGATCTCTCTTTCGGGAATCTCCTCTCCGATCATCACGATTGACAGCAGCGATAAAGCAAATATGATACCGTTCATTGCAAGGATCTGCACCGCTGTGGCCGTCAGCTTTTCCGTGATCACACGCGCTCTCGATACCGGATGCGTCAGCAGAAATTCAGCCGTCCTGTCCTTCTCCTCCTTTGAAAGCGCGGACGCGGCGGTCAGAGCGGCAAAGAACGCGCCGCCAAGTCCAAGCACATTGCCGCACTCAAGAGCATAAAAGCCGATCAGCGTTCCAAAATTCAGCCGGTCCATCCCGAAAGCGGCGGTAAAGCTCCCCATGGAAGCAAACAGATTTCCGACCGCTCCCATCTCTTTTTTCATCTCCGGAAACAGAAACACACACACCATCATCAGGAAAGCAATCGAGACCGTCCAGACCGCAAAAGCAATCCG
>CANQEC010000106.1 GCA_947594335.1 uncultured Lachnospiraceae bacterium | reverse complement strand
GTCGGCGCCGTATGAGAGGCTGCTTGAGATGAACGGGATCACGGCGGAGAACATCGTGGCGACCGCGAAGGCGCTTGCAGGGTAAAAGCGGCGGAGAACACCGCGGCGGCCGTGAAGGCGCCTGCAGGATAAAAGAGGAGGCCGCAGGAGCGCCTGTGAAATAATAAATATCTGGGAGGTATTTCTTCGATGAAAATTGTTGTGCTGGACGGATATACAGAGAATCCCGGCGATTTAAGCTGGGGTGAACTTGAAAAACTCGGCAGTCTGACCGTATATGACAGGACTGCTACAGAGGAATCCCCGCTGATCGCGGAGCGCATCGGGGACGCCAGGATCGTGATCGTCAACAAGACGCCGATCTCAAAGGCGACGATCGACGCCTGCCCGAATATTGGGCTGATCGCCGTGCTTGCGACGGGTTACAACGTGGTGGATTACAATTACGCGAAAGAAAAGGGGATCCCGGTCGTCAACGTGCCGACCTACGGGACGCAGATCGTCGGTCAGTACGCCGTCGGACTTCTCCTTGAGATATGCTCGCATTACGGACATCATGACAAGACTGTCAAGGAAGGAAGATGGGAGAACTGCGAGGACTGGTGCTACTGGGATTATCCGATGATCGAGCTGTACGGCAAGACTGCGGGCGTGATCGGACTTGGGCGCATCGGCCAGGCGACGGCGAAGATTCTCAACGGGATGGATATGAGGGTGCTCGCGTACGATTCCTATCCGAGCGAGTCCGGAAAGAAGCTTGCGGAGTATGTCGATCTCGATACACTGCTTGCCGAGTCCGACGTGATCTTCCTGCACTGCCCGCTCTTCCCGGAGACGGAGGGCATGATCAACAAGGAGACCATCGCAAAGATGAAGGACGGCGTGATCCTCATCAACAACAGCCGCGGGCAGCTTGTGGTCGAGCAGGATCTCGCGGACGCGCTGAACAGCGGGAAGGTTTACGCCGCAGGTCTCGACGTTGTATCCACTGAGCCGATCAAGGGCGACAATCCGCTGCTGAAGGCGAAGAACTGTATCATCACACCGCATATTTCCTGGGCGGCGCAGGCGTCCCGCCAGAGGATCATGGATATCACGGTGGACAATATAAAGGCATTTATTGCCGGGAATCCGGTAAATGTAGTCAATAAATAATCAATCATATCCGGCGGCGTTCAAAAGGAGGGACTGCCGGAGAGTCTAAGATGGGAGGATGGTAAAAATGGATTTTAAAGGAAGAGTGGCTGTTGTGACAGGTTCCGGTTCACCGCGCGGCATCGGCCGCGAGATCACGCGCGCGCTTGCGGAGAAAGGCTGCAGCGTAGTGGTCGCGGACATGAATCTTGAGGGTGCGCAGAAAAACGCGGACGAACTGAAGGCCGAGTTTGGCTGCGATTCGATGGCAGTCAGCGTAAACGTCACGGACGAGGCCTCCGTAAGCAGCATGTTTGAGGCGGCATTTGCAAAATACGGCCGCATCGATATTCTCTGCAACAACGCGGGGATCACACAGCCGGTCACGATCGCGGATATGACGAAGGATGATTTTCTCCGCATCATGAACGTCAACATGGTGGGAACGTTCCTCTGCTCGAAGCTGGTTGTTCCCTATATGGTGAAGAACAGCTACGGACGTATCGTGAACACTTCCTCCGTATCGGCAAAGTGCGGCGGCGGCGTTTACGGCGGCGCTCACTACTGTGCGGCGAAGGCCGGCATCATCGCGTTCGCGAGAGCGCAGGCAATGGAGCTCTGCAAGCAGTATAAGGATATGATCACGGTCAACAGCGTATGCCCGGGCCTGATCGCAACCGATATCCGCGCGACGCTTTCCGATGAGCAGGAGCAGGAATCCAGAGCAAAACAGGCGATGGGACGCGCAGGCACGGCGAGGGAAGTCGCGAACACGATCGTCTGGCTCGCTTCCGACGAGGCGTCCTATGTATCCGGCGAGGATATCAATATCAACGGAGCGAACTATTTCGGATGATCTTCTGGGGCATCAGATATGAAAACCCGGCCGGCTGCGGCGTATGGGAACATGATGCCATCCGGTCCGGGATCTTCACAGCAGAATGTAATGAGCGTCCGCCGCTTTCCCCTGACGGAGGATACGGGCGGCCGCGATTGCAGAATAACGTATTTTTAAGAAAGGGAGGATTTCCAAAATGAAAATCAAAAAACTTGCAGCTATGGTTCTTTCCGCATCAATGGCAATTGGCATGATGTCTGCAGTGCCGGTATCGGCGGCTGAGATCACGATCCAGATCGGCCACAGCGACACGACGAGCAATCTGATCCATATCTCTCTTGAGCATTTCAAAGAGTATGTGGAGGAGAAGTCAGAAGGCCGTGTTCAGGTTGACCTGTTTGCTTCCGAGCAGCTCGGATCCAACGCAGAGATGGCAGAAATGCTTGAGATGGGCAGCCTTTCAGCCATGATGATGCCGCAGGGCCAGGAAGCGGTTTACGCTCCGAAGCTGAACGCTCTGGGACTTCCGTTCCTGTTCAACAGCTATGACGCCGTATACGCAGTGCTTGACGGAGAGATCGGCGAGGAACTGGTAGCGGATCTTGAGAGCCGCAACATGGTTCAGCTGGCATACTGGGAGAACGGACTCCGTCAGGTGACGAACAGCAAGAAAGCGATCGAGACTCCGGCTGACCTGGCTGGTATGAAGATCCGTACGCCGGAAGATCAGATGACGATCAGCATCTTCGAGGCTCTTGGCGCTTCCCCGTCTCCGATGGCATTCTCCGAGCTGTATCTGGCTCTTCAGCAGGGTACGTTCGACGGACAGGAGAACCCGGTTGCAAATATCCACGCAAACAATTTCCAGGATGTGCAGAAATACCTCACCATGACAAACCACAAGTATGAGTGCAAGAACATGGTATTCTCCAAGAGCATCTTCGACAGCTATCCGGAAGATATCCAGGAACTCCTTATAGAGGCGGCAAAGATCTACGGCGACGAGCACCGCAAAGCGATCGTTGACAGCCAGGACGCGCAGCTTGCAGAGCTTGAGGAAGCAGGCATGGAAGTAGGATATCCGGATACCGCGGCATTCCAGGAAGCCACCGCATCCGTATATGACGACTTCTACGCAGAAAATGACTGGGCGGAGGATCTTGTTTCCCGCATCCAGGAAGTGATTGATTCTGTTGACGGCGGAGCAGAGGCTGAGACGGAGGCCATGACAGAGTAATCTTCCGTGGTTCACACTGGGCCGGAAAAAGATTTGTCGGATCTTTTGGCCGGAAGATTTAAGGATTTCCAGATTTTGATTTTACAGAGGATATCCTGTAAAAACAGGCGGGCGGGCAAAACGGCAGGTTTTGGCTTTATCGGTTTTGTCCGCCCGCATATTTATAGAAAGTAAGAGAGAGAGGTGGCGATTTTGAAAGCACTCGATAAATTGTGTGATATTATCGATAAGTTTTGTACGATAGTGACTGCCGCGATGGTTATCTTTCTGACGCTCCTGATCGGTATAAACGTCGTGGCGCGTTTTGCTTTGAATTCCCCGATCGCGTGGCAGTATGAGGCGACCCTTGTATGTATGCCGTGGATGATCTTCCTTGGCATGGCGATCACTTTCCGCAAGGATGAGCACATGCGTCTGACCTTTGTGGCGAACGCGCTTTCAGAAAAAGCGAGCAGCATCCTGATCGCAATTCTGGATCTTCTGGTGCTGGCATTCCTCGTATACGGAGGATATCTCAGCATCTCGGTTGTGAAGAACGCAATGCCGACCATGTACCAGACAATCCCTGTGAGCCGCGGCATATTCTATCTGCCGTTCCCGATCGGCTGCGTATGCAGCTTGTTCCAGATTATCAACAACTGCCTCAAGAGGATCCAGGGTATTCCGGTTGTCGCGGAAAATAATGAAGAGTAAGGGGGAATGATCTGTGGCATTTAATGTTGTATTATTGATGGGTTCTTTCCTGGTCATGATGATCGTCGGCGTTCCGATCGGCTTTTCTCTGTCGATCTCCGCGATCGTGACCGCGCTTGCGACCGGCCAGTTCCAGCCGGTAGCTATTGTACAGCGTATGATCGGCAACTCGAGTTCCTACACACTTCTTGCGATCCCGTTCTTCATTCTTGCCGCGAAGCTGATGAACACGGGCGGCGTCACGAGAAGAATCTTCCGCTGCTGTTCCGCGTGGACAGGATTCATTCCCGGCGGACTCGGCCATGCGAACGTTGTCGCTTCCGTTGTATTCTCCGGAATGAGCGGTTCCGCGGTTGCGGACGCCGGCGGACTTGGCCAGATCGAGGTTGACGCCATGGTGGACGAGGGATTTGATCCGGAATTCTCGGCTGCTGTTACGGCTGCTTCCGCGACGATCGGACCGATCATCCCGCCTTCCGTTCCGATGGTTGTCTATGGCATGATGACGGAGGTGCCGGTCGGAACACTCTTCATCGGCGGCATGGTTCCCGGCCTTATGCTTGCGGTTGCGACCAGCATTCTTATATTCTTTATTGCAAAGAAGCGCGGATATCCGACGCATAAATTTGATCTCCATGAGATCTGGGTTTCCACAAAGGAAGCGTTTGTCTCCCTTTTGACGCCGGTTATCATCATCGGCGGTATCTGGACCGGTATTTTCAGCCCGACAGAGGCAGCCTGCGTGGCTTCTCTCTACGCGTTCTTCCTGTCGGTTATCCTTTATAAAGAGATGACAATGAAGCAGGTACTTGAGGCGATCAAGCAGACGGTTGCGGACAGCGCGGGTATCCTGATCATCATCTGCGGCGCCGCGGCGTTCTCCTGGCTGGTGACGATGATGGGTATGACGAATGCGCTCTCGACCATGCTGACCAGTCTGACGAGCAATAAGTACATTATGCTTCTGATCCTGAATATCGCGTTTTTGATCATCGGCATGTTCATGGAGGCTCTGGCGGTTCTGACGATCACGGTTCCGTTCCTGATTCCTCTGATGAGCTCCTTCGGGATCAATCCGGTACATCTTGGCGTTGTGCTCGTTCTGAATCTTATGATCGGTCTGTGTACGCCGCCGGTCGGAACCTCTTTGTTTATCTGCGCGAAGACGGCGAAGATCTCGATCGAACAGATGTACAAGGCGATCCTGCCATTCCTTGTGCCTCTGCTCATTGTATTGTTTATGATTACATACATTCCGGGATGCGTCACCTGGCTTCCGGGACTGTTTGGCTGATAAATCGAGCAGGAGGCGGCTTTTCCTCCTGCTCGTCTGCGCGGCCCAGGTACTGCGTCAGCAGCTGGTTTCCATGCCTGGCCTGCGTATAAAAGCATGAATGCCGGCGGGACTTACGTCCTGCCGGCAGTTTTCAAATATGCGCAGGTCCGCATAAAAAAGCAGCTGGAGGCGCAGCATGCGGGCCGGTATTCCCGTTTCTGATCAAATATTCCCGGATTTGAAGTTTTGCAGAACGTTTGTACGAAATACTGAAATATGATAAAAAAATAACAAATAAGACGACAGCACAATGGACAAGGCCTGTTTTTTGTGATACGATATACTGAATTGTAATTGTTTTCTGCGAAATGCTGACGCAGGTCGCAAAGCGGATAAGAACAATTTGACAGAGTGGTGGGATTAACATGAAGAAAACCGGTTATTTAAAGAAAGTAAACAGTGAATCGATTGTACAGCAGATCATCAACAGCCTGACGGAGGCGATGATCAACCGTCAGCTCAGGCCGGGAGACAAGATTCCCACGGAGACAGAACTGGCAGAAGAGCTGGGTGTGGGGAGAAATTCTGTCCGTGAGGCAATCAAGATCCTGGTTTATCTCGGGGTGCTTGAGATCAGACGCGCGGAGGGCACTTTTGTGTGCGAGGGATTTTCCGAGAGTATGATCGACCCGATGATCTATGGAATTATTCTGGATAAAGCGGATTCTTACGAGAATCTTATGGAGCTGCGCGAGATGATGGAAGTGGGCGTGATGCAGCTTGCCATGAAAAAGATTTCGGACGATGATCTGAAACGGCTTGAGAGCAGGCTCGCGCGGATGAAGGCGATTGTGGAGGAAGTTCCGCCCAGCGCGGAAAAATTTTTTCTGGAGGATAACGAGTTCCACGATATCATTACGGATATGGGACAGAATCCCCTGGTGGACAAGATCAATCAGGTGGTGCGGGTGCTGACGCATTCCATGCGCATGCGGACCGTGGAAAACATGCTGAAGCTGGGCAGGGGAGCGGAGCTTTACGAGGCCCACGAGGAAATTTATATGATGCTGAAGAACAAGGTGACGGAAAATATGAACCAGGCTGTGCGCAGGACATATTTTTCAGAGGTCGCCTTTGAGGAAGTATAGAGATCGGACGGGGATGATTTCCGCCTCTTTTAACGGCGGCGGCAGCTTCATGTTGGCGGCGGAGGTCAGCCGCCGTCTGATATAAATGGGAGATACGCGAATATGAAGATCGGATTTATCGGATGCGGAAATATGGGAGGCGCGATGGTGCGGGGAATCCTAGCTGCGGGGAAATGTTCTCCGCAGGACATCATGGTTTCCGCTTTGCGGGAGTCAACGCTTTTGGCCCGAAAAGAAGAACTTGGAATACTTACATCAAAGGATAACCGCGAAGTGGCTGCGTTCGCGGATATTCTTTTCCTTGCGGTAAAGCCGCAGTACTATGAGAAAGTGACCGGAGAGATCCGGGATGCGGTGCGCCCCGGCACACTGATTGTATCGATCGCTCCGGGGAAAACGCACAAATGGCTCGCCGGGCAGTTCGGGGACAAGGCGAAGATTATCCGGGCGATGCCGAACACGCCCGCGATGGTGCGCGAGGGCATGACCGGGATCTGTCCGAATGAGAATGTCACGGAAGAAGAGCTGCGGATGCTGTGTGAAATCTGTTCCGGATTCGGCGGCGCGGAGATTGTGTCCGAAAATCTGATGGATGTTGTAACTTCAGTCAGCGGCAGTTCACCTGCCTATGTTTTTATGTTTATCGAGGCGATGGCAGATGCGGCCGTCGCGGACGGGATGCCGCGCGCGCAGGCGTACAGATTCGCCGCGCAGGCGGTTCTCGGCAGCGCGAAGATGGTGCTTGAGACGGGGAAGCATCCCGGAGAGCTCAAGGATATGGTGTGCTCGCCCGCGGGGACGACGATCGAGGCCGTTCGTGTTCTTGAGGAGAAAGGATTCAGAAGCGCCGTGATCGAGGCGATGAAGGCCTGTACAGAAAAGGCGCGGTCCTGATTTTGCTGATACTGACGAAAAGAGGGATGAGCCATGCAGAAGAAAAAAGCGGTTTTTTTTGATATTGACGGTACGCTGTGGGATTTTAACCGGAATATTCCCGCAAGTACGGCGGAGGCGATTCGCGCGCTGCGGGCGAACGGCCACCTGGCTTTTATCTGCAGCGGAAGATGCCGGGCGCACATCTGTGACCCAAAGCTGCTCGGCCTGGGATTCGACGGAATCATCTGCGCATGCGGAACAATGGTCGAGTACAAAGAAAAGCTGCTGTTTTACAATCGCCTGGACAATGCGCTTGTTGAGCGCGTGATCAGGACAATGCGCAGATACGGCGTGATCCCGCTGCTGGAAGGGCGCGTGGATGTGTATCTGGATGATGAGGAGTTTGTGTGGCATGATTTTGCCGATGTGATCCGAAAGGAGCTGGGCGAACATGTGCGCTCGATCAGCGGAAACTGGGGCGAGTGGGAGGTTTCCAAATTCACCTGCATCACGG
>CANQEC010000105.1 GCA_947594335.1 uncultured Lachnospiraceae bacterium | reverse complement strand
GATACTTTTTTCCCGGATATGCATATTTATCTGTTTCACTGCGTCACGGACGCGACAGAGCACAGCAGATTTGGATTTCTTCGTTTAATTCATCCATTCCAGGGAGAAAAAGGCGAAGTAAGAGGAGTTGTTGTGATGCTGGCGCCGGACGGCAGGCAGGCCAGGGAGTGTTATGAGACAATCAGCGCCTTGAGCGCTCTGCTGGTCGATGACAATCGGTTTCTTCAGGCGCTGCTGGAGGGCGACGCGGCTGCGGGCGCCGCTCTCGCGGAGAAAGCGCTTGTGAAATGTTATAAAAACGAAACGATGAAAAAGATAGGAGTGAATTAGCTATGAAGAGTAAAGTACAGGCATTTGGAAAGTTCCTTTCCGGAATGGTCATGCCGAACATCGGCGCGTTTATCGCGTGGGGTTTCCTCGCGGCGCTGTTTATTGACACAGGCTGGATTCCGAATCCGCAGCTGAATTCTATGGTCAGCCCGATGCTGAATTATCTGCTTCCGATTCTGATCGCGAGTCAGGGCGGCAAGATGATCGCAGGCGACAGAGGCCGCGTGATCGGCGCGATCGCAGTCATTGGATGTATCTGCGGTTCCAGCTACACCATGCTCATGGGCGCGATGGTGATCGGACCGCTCGCAGGCTTTGTGATCAAGAAATTTGACCAGGCTGTCGAAGGTAAGATCCCGGCAGGCTTTGAGATGCTCGTAAACAACTTCTCCGTCGGACTTCTCGGCATGGTTCTTGCGATCATCGGCTACTATGGAATCGGCCCCGTCATGTCGGCAATTCTGGTCGTCCTCTCCGGCGGCGTTGAGTTCCTCGTAAATCACAGCCTCCTTCCGCTGGTGTCTGTTTTCCTCGAGCCGGCGAAGGTTCTGTTCCTGAACAACGCGATCAACCACGGCGTATTCACTCCGATCGGCGCGAACGAAGTGACGGAAGCCGGAAAATCTATCATGTATATGCTTGAGACGAACCCCGGCCCCGGCCTTGGCGTCCTGCTCGCATACATGCTGTTTTCAAAAGACAAGACAACGAAGGATTCCGCTCCGGGCGCGGTTCTGATCCACTTCCTCGGCGGTATTCATGAGATTTATTTCCCGTATATCCTGATGAATCCTCAGGTTATCATTGCTCCGATTGCAGGTAACGCATGCGCGATCCTGTTCTTCACAATTACTCATGCGGGTCTGAACGGACCGGCGTCACCGGGTTCCATCATCGCTTTTATGATGATGACTCCGAAAGGACAGATGCTGATCTCAGCGGCAGGTGTCCTCATTGCGACAGCAGTTTCCTTTGTAATTGCTTCGCCGATTATCCGCAGAGCAGGCGACAAGAGTCTTGCCGACGCTCAGAGCCAGGTAGCTTCGATGAAGGCCGAATCCAAGGGTATGGCTGTTCCTGCTGATCCGGGCGTAAAGAAGGCGGCAGGCGAGGTGAAGAAGGTTGTGTTCTCCTGTGACGCAGGCATGGGTTCCTCCGCGATGGGCGCCACGAAGTTCCGCAACCGCGTGAAGGCGGCACGTCCTGATCTGACCGTGATCAATACATCCGTTGATAATATTCCGGGAGACGCAGACATCGTCGTGTGTCAGACGATCTTCCAGGAGCGCGCGAAAAAATCCGCTCCGCAGGCGCAGCTTGTCATGATTAATAATTTCCTTGCCGATCCGGCGCTCGACGAGCTGTACGCACAGCTTGCAACAGTCCAGGCAGCGGCTCCGGCACCGGCGGCTTCGGCGGAAGCTCCGAAAAAGTCCAAGGACGGCGTCCTTGTGATGGAAGGCATCAAGCTTGGACAGAAGGCTTCCACAAAGGAAGAGGCAATCCAGGCGGCAGGAGAACTGCTCCATGAGCTCGGCTATGTCGATGAGGATTATATTCCGGCCATGCAGGAGCGCGAGAAGCTCACAACGACTTACATGGGCATGGGGATCGCGATTCCGCACGGCACAACCAGCGCGAAAGAGACGGTTAAGAAGAGCGGTATTGTCGTGCTCCAGTATCCGGACGGCGTTCCGTTCGGCGATGAGAAGGCGAAGCTCGTATTCGGCATCGCAGGCGTAGGCGATGAGCACCTCGATCTGCTGGCGAATATCTGCACGGTTCTTGAGGATGAGGAAGTTATGGAAGCAATGATGACCGCGACCGATCCGGCTGTGATCATGAAATATCTGAAATAGAAGAAAGAGAGAAGCGGAGGCATAGTTATGAAGACAGCAATTCAGTTCGGCGCCGGCAATATTGGACGCGGTTTTATCGGCATGCTGCTTGCGCAGGCAGGCTACAAGGTTGTATTTGCGGATGTAAATCCGGTTGTGATCGACCGGCTGGCGCAGGACAAGCAGTATACGGTACGCATCATGGATGTTGAGAAGAAGGAATATCTTATTACAAATGTGGACGGAATCATGTCGACGGGACAGGAAATCATTGATGAGATTTCGAAGGCCGAGGTGGTGACGACAGCGGTCGGTCTGATGATCCTTCCCCGCATTGCTCCGGCGATCGCGGCGGGTATCCGTCTGCGTAAGGAGAGCGGCAGCACGGAACCGCTCAATATCATCGCGTGTGAGAACGCGATCCGTGCGAGTTCTCAGCTTAAAAATCATGTGTACGGCGCTCTGACGGACGAGGAGAAAGCATACTGTGACAGCTATGTCGGGTTCCCGGACTGCTCGGTTGACCGCATCGTTCCGCCGTTCCAGGCGGAAGTTCCGACAGATGTCGTTGTTGAGAGCTATTATGAGTGGAATGTGGAAAAGGCATCCTTCAAGGGTGAGATTCCGCAGATTCCGGGAATGAATCTTGCGGACGATCTTATGGCCTACATTGAAAGGAAGCTGTTTACGCTGAATACAGGGCACTGCATCACGGCGTACGTCGGGGCTCTGAAAGGAAAAACGACGATCAAAGAGGCGATCGAGGATCCGGAGATCTATGAGCTGGTTCACGGCGCGATGGAGCAGTCCGGCGCGGGCCTGATCAGAAAGCACAATTTTGACGCGGAAGCGCACGCGCATTATATCGATAAGATTATCGGAAGATTTAAAAATCCGTATCTGAAAGATGAGGCAGCGCGTGTCGGACGTGAACCGATCCGTAAGCTGAGCGCGGACGACCGTCTTGTGAAACCGATGATGACGGCGCTCGGATACGGACTTCCGGTCAATAAGCTGATTACAGGGATCGGTGCGGCGCTTCATTTCGACAATCCGCAGGATGAGCAGAGCGTCGAGCTGCAGAAGATGATCGCCGATATGGGAGCGGTCGAGGCGTTTAAAAAGATCTCCGGTGTGGAGGATGAGGCGATCCTTGCGCAGGTGGCAGAGGCTTATAATGCGGCGGTAAAATAAAGACTGCTGTCAGCCGGATCTCATACAGGAGGTACAGACAGGAGGCGACATGGTATGCTGATGAAAACGATAGAACTGCAGGACACGATATTTTTCCATGCACGCCCCGCTGCGTGTATTGCGTCCGAGGCGAAAAAATATGAGAGTATGATCCTGCTTACGGCAGACGGGCAGATGGCGGACGCGAAGAAGGCGCTTTCCGTCATGAGACTTGGCGATCCGAAGGACAGGAAGATGGAAATCATCACAGACGGCAGCGATGAAGAGGAAGCGATGCGGGCGATGGAGCGCACGCTTGAGAGCGCGGTTCCCGCCGCGTGCTGAGAACGGCAAAAGGGGGCGCGTGAGCGCCCCCTCAGACTGTAGATTAGTGAAAGGTACATTCTGTGATCTGCGAGACCCAGCTATGGAAACTGAGTTTTTGACATTGTATTTGTGAAAATTACATGATATGATGAAAAAGAAAAGTAACAGTATTCTATATATTTACTCAATATTATATTCTAACACGGGGTATTTTTGCGCAGAATCACGAAAGGAGAAAACACATGATACAGTTTGGCACGGGAGGATGGCGCGCTGTGATCGGAGACGGATTCACGCGGAAAAACATTCAGCTTCTGGCAAAGTCCATGTCAGAGAAGATGAAAAAGGAGCATGTGGAGCAGGAAGGGATTGTGATCGGCTACGACAGGCGGTTTTTATCAAAAGAGGCCGTAAAATGGGCATGTGAGGTATTCGCGGCTGAAGGTATCCACTGTTATTTTGTAAACCGATCATCACCGACGCCGCTTGTGATGTTCTATGTGGAAAAGCATCAGATGCATTATGGAATGATGGTAACGGCAAGCCATAATCCGGCGATTTACAATGGATTTAAGGTATTCACGTTTGGCGGCAGAGATGCGAGCAAGGAGCAGACAAGGGAAATCGAAGAGTATGCCGCGCGGATTGAGCGGCAGGGAGAAGAAATCTCCTGGATCGAATATGAAAAAGCTCTGGCGCAGGGACTGGTAACGGAGTTTAATCCGCTGAACGAGTATCTTGACAACATTATCGCGAATATCAATATGCAGGCGATCCGCGACCGGGGGCTCCATATCGTGCTCGACCCGATGTACGGGGTCAGCCAGACTTCGATCAAGACGATCCTCTCCACAGCGCGCTGCGAGGTCGACCTGATCCATGAGGCGCACGACACGCTGTTCGGGCGGAGGATGCCTGCGCCGAGCAAGGGTTCCCTGACCGAGCTGTGCACCTACGTGACGGAGATGGAATGTGACCTTGGCATCGCGACCGACGGGGACGCGGACCGTCTTGGGGTGGTCGACGACAAGGGATGCTATCTGACGGCAAACGATATATTGATGCTGCTGTATTATTATCTGCTCCGGTATAAAGGATGGCGCGGCCCCGCGGTACGCAATGTGGCCACCACGCATATTCTCGACCGCATGGCGGAATCATTCGGGGAAGTATGCTATGAGGTTCCGGTCGGTTTCAAGTATGTTTCTTCAAAAATGCAGGAGACAGATGCGCTGATCGGAGGGGAATCCTCCGGCGGTCTGACCGTGCGCGGCCATATCAACGGGAAGGATGGAATTTACGCGGCCTCTCTTCTGGTCGAGATGATCGCGGTGACGGGAAAAAGTCTTTCAGAGCTGATGGAGGAAATCAGAGACAGATACGGTGCTTCCTGCATGGAGGAGATCTCCTGTGGTTTTCCGGACGAGCGCGCGAAAGAGCTGCGCAGGATCCTTTATGAGGACAGGGAGCTTCCGGTATTTGATGAACCGGTGGAAAAAGTATCCTACATGGACGGCTGCAAGGTGTATTTTCAGAGAGGAGGCTGGATTATTGCCAGATTTTCCGGAACAGAGCCGCTGCTGCGCATTTTCTGCGAGATGGAGAGTCAGGAGAAGGCCAGGGAATACTGCCAGGTGTTCCGGCGGTTTCTGAAGCTGTGAGGCAGCCTTTCCGGGAGAACGGGGAGCGTGTTCCGAAGCAGCAGATGCCAAAACCGCTTTGCCGTTTTTTGTACACAATAGAATTAAAATTAAAACAATAGCATTATAAATTAATAGTTTAAATAAATATTCATGTAAACGCACAAAAAATGTTCGCTACAGACCAAAAAATGAACATAAAATCCGACAAAATTTATAAAATTGTGATTTTTGTGCAAAATGCAGAGGAAACAGCTTGCGGAACTTGGAAACATGCAGTATAATAATACAGACTTCAGGCAGAATGCCCAAAAAAAGTTAAAAAATCAGGAAAAGGAGTAACTGAAATGAAAGAATTTACGTATGTAGTCAAAGACAAACTTGGTATCCATGCAAGACCGGCCGGACTTCTTGTCAAAGAAGCGAAGAAATTCCAGGCAGCCACGACAATCACAAAAAATGGCCAGACCAAAAAGCTCACACAGCTTATGATGCTGATGTCTCTCGGCGTAAAGCAGGGTGAGGAAGTTACCATCACGGCTGACGGACCAGATGAAGACGCGGCGATCGCAGCTCTGAAGGAGTTTTTCGAGCAGAATCTGTAATTTTCACAGGGAACAAACAGAAGCATACAGACAGTAAGTATAGAATTCGGGAGGATATCTCGTGGAAGAAAGAGCAGGAAAGAAAATTTTTAACGGAATTGCAATCGGCAAGATTAAATTTTATGAAAAAGCTGACAATAAGGTTACCCGTACGAAGGTAGCGGATACAGAGGCTGAAATTGCAAGATACGAGGCGGCGAAAGAGGAAGCGGTCAGACAGCTGAATGAGCTGTATGAGAAAGCGGTTGTGGAAGTCGGTGAGGCGAATGCGGAGATTTTCAACGTACACGCAATGCTGCTTGAGGATGACGATTACACCGAGTCTGTACACAATATCATCTCGGGACAGGGTCTGAACGCGGAGTACGCGGCTGCCACCACAGGCGACAACTTTGCGGAAATGTTTGCGAGTATGACGGACAATGAGTACATGATGGCGAGAAGCGCGGATATCAAGGATGTGACGGAGCGCGTTGTCACGATCTTAAGCGGCGGAAACGGCGGCACGGATATCGGCGATGAGCCGGTCATCATTGTGGCGGAGGATCTTGCGCCGAGCGAGACAGTTCAGATGGATAAGACGAAGCTTCTCGCGTTTGTAACACGGCTAGGCTCCGCGAACTCCCATACAGCGATCCTCGCGAGGACGATGGGAATACCGGCGCTGATCGGCGTGGATATTGACAAGAGCTGGAACGGCAAAATCGGTATCGTGGATGGTTACGAAGGAAAATTCATCATCGATCCGGAAATGCCTCTGCTGGAGGAGTATTTCAAGAAAAAAGCGGCGGATGACGAGCAGAAGAAACTGCTGCAGACCCTCAAGGGCAAAGAGAATGTGACGAAATCCGGCCAGAAGATCAATCTGTACGCGAACATCGGTTCTCCGAGTGATCTCGCGTCCGTATTTGAGAACGATGCGGGCGGCATCGGTCTCTTCCGCAGCGAGTTCCTCTATCTGGAGTCGGCGGACTATCCGACAGAGGAGGAGCAGTTCCAGGCATACAAGAAGGTCGTAGAGACCATGGGCGGCAAGAAGGTTATCATCCGTACACTGGATATCGGCGCAGACAAGCAGATCGATTACTTCAAGCTTGACAAGGAAGACAACCCGGCGCTTGGCTACCGTGCAATCCGTATCTGCCTGACAAGGCCGGAGATCTTCAGAACTCAGCTTCGCGCGCTTCACCGTGCGAGCGCATTCGGAAACCTGGCGATCATGTATCCGATGATCATCTCTGTTGACGAAGTGCTCAAGGTCAAGGAGATTTCAAAATCTGTCAGAGAGGAGCTGATCGCGGAGGGAATCCCGGTAGGAGAGGTCGAGGAAGGTATCATGATCGAGACGCCGGCGGCCGCTGTGATGAGCGATGAGCTCGCGAAGGTCGTTGATTTCTTCAGTATCGGCACGAACGATCTGACCCAGTACACACTGGCGATCGACCGTCAGAACTCCAAGCTCGATCCGTTCTATGATGCGCATCATCCGGCGGTGCTCCGCCTGATCCAGATGGTTACGGACAATGCGCACAAGGCAGGAATCTGGTCAGGTATCTGCGGCGAGCTCGGCGCTGACACCACGCTCACAAAGACCTTCCTCAAGATGGGACTTGACGAGCTGTCCGTATCGCCGGGATGCATTCTTCCGGTGCGTAAGGAAGTACGTGACGCTGACTAAAAAGAAAATTTAAATATTTTTCTTACAGATTTAAAACATATTTTTGTGAGACAGGAGATGGCACAGCTGCAAAATACCGGCTGTGCCGCTTCTTTCTATGCGCAGGCCCAGGCATAGAAACCGGCTGCTGGCGCAGCACCTGGACCGCGCAGCAGACAGGAGAA
>CANQEC010000104.1 GCA_947594335.1 uncultured Lachnospiraceae bacterium | reverse complement strand
TGGCAGGCCGCGTAATGCCCGTCCCTGATTTCCTTAAGCGGCGGAACCCTGCCGGCGCAGCTTGGAGTGGCTTTCGGGCAGCGCGTGCGGAACGGACAGCCGGACGGAGGTGCAAGCGGACTTGGGATCTCTCCTTCCAGACGGATCCTTTTTCTCGCGGCGCTCACGTCAGGATTCGCGATCGGAATCGCAGACAAAAGCATCTGCGTATAAGGATGGAGCGGATTGGAGTACAGTTCGGCGCTGTCTGTCAGTTCCACCATATGTCCGAGATACATGACGCCGATCCTTGTACTGATATGCTTCACGATCGCAAGATCGTGTGCGATAAACAGGTAAGTAAGCTTCTGCGTTTCCTGAAGCTCCTCCAGCATGTTGATGATCTGAGCCTGAATCGATACATCCAGCGCCGATACGGGTTCATCACAGACGATAAATCCGGGTCTGACCGCAAGCGCTCTCGCGATGCCGATCCTCTGCCTCTGCCCTCCTGAAAATTCATGCGGAAAACGGTTGTAAAATTCCGTATTCAGTCCGACGAGGCGCATCAGCTCGAGGATTCTGTCGCGGCGCTCCGCCTTGCTGGAACAGAGCTTCTGGATATCCATTGCCTCGCCGATAATGTCGCCCACTGTTTTTCTCGGGTCAAGCGAAGCGTAAGGATCCTGAAACACGATCTGCATCTTTTTCCGGTACTCCTTCATATTCTTGCCGAGAATTGACTGGCCTTCGTAGAGAATATCGCCGGCTGTCGGCTCCTCAAGCCGCAGGATCGTCCTGCCAAGCGTTGTTTTTCCGCAGCCGCTCTCCCCTACAATGCCGAGTGTTTCACCGCGGCGGATAAAAAAACTTACATCATCCACGGCTTTCAGGTCCGTCTTCTTCACAAAGCCGGTACGCACCTGAAAATATTTCTTCAGATTTCTGACTTCCAGCAGAATCTCGCCTTTTTCGGGGGCCTGCCGGCCCTGTGCCACTGTATTTGCCATATGGTAATCCCTTCATTCCTATTCATTCGCGGTTTTCCCGGGGATCTGCGCGCCGTCTTTGGCAAGCTCATCCCTGACCAGCTTCCAGCATGATGCGCAGTGCGTACTGTCAATTTCAATCTGAGGAGGCTCCTCGCGTACGCAGATGCTCATGGCGTACTCACATCTTGGCGCAAACGCGCACCCCGGCTTCAGACAGCTCATGTCAGGCGGATTTCCCCTGATCGGTCTCAGCTTTTCGCTGACATCGCTGTCGATGTCCGGCACGGAAGCAAGAAGTCCTTCCGTGTACGGATGCCGGCGGTCGTAGAAGATCTGCCGGGTTTTCCCCTCCTCCACGATCCTGCCCGCGTACATGACGATAATCTTATCGCAGATATCGGATACGACGCCGAGATCATGCGTGATAAAAATGATTGCCATGCCGAGCCGTTCCTTCAATTCTTTCAGAAGATCGATGATCTGAGCCTGAATCGTCACATCCAGCGCGGTTGTCGGCTCGTCGGCGATCAGCAGCTCCGGATCACAGGAAAGAGCCATGGCGATCATGACACGCTGGCGCATTCCGCCGGAAAATTCATACGGATACTGCTTTATGCGGCGTTCCGGCTGATTGATTCCCACCATCTCAAGCAGTTCGATCATTCTCTTTTCCCGCTGCTTCCTGTCAAGCTTCGTGTGCTTTTTCAGCGCCTCATTCAGCTGGTAGCCGACTGTAAAAAGCGGATCAAGAGACGTCATCGGATCCTGAAAAATCATCGCAATCCTGTTTCCGCGGAGATCCATGAGCTCCTGCTTCGACATCTTCAGGATATCTTTCCCCTTAAAAAGGATCTCGCCGCTCTTCACTTTTCCGCTTTCCGGAGTCAGACGGAGAATTCCATGACTCGATACAGATTTGCCGCTCCCGGACTCTCCCACGATACCGAGAACTTCTCCTTTGTTCAGCGTATAATTGATGCCGCGCACCGCCTGCACCTCACCGCTCTTGTTAAAAAAAGATATCGACAGATCCCTTATCTCCAGAAGAATCTCTTCTTTGTTTTTATTTTCCATATAGTCCTCGCTTTGTCTTTGATCGGACAGGAGGCGGTTTCCCTCCTGCCGCGCCAGCAGCTGACTTTTGTATGCGAGTCAGCAATCGGGCAGGCGGCGGTTCTCCCGCCTGCCTGCCGCGCGGCCTGCGTGCTGCGCCGGCAGCTGTAATTTCTTCACGCAGGTCTGCGCAATAGAAAATGGCGCAGATCACCTATTCACCCAGGCACCTGCGCCAAACATGCTTCTGCTCTCTGTTATGAATAATTATAAGCCTGTATTTACTGCTTTGTCAAGTTCGATTTGTGACAAGGTAATGCTGTTTACATTTTTAAGGTGTTAAAAATATTACATCTTTGTTGAATTTACATAGTTTACAAGACCTTCCGCGGCGATGATCTTCTGCATAAATTCCGGGAAAGCCTGTCCTTTAAATTGCGTCCCTTTCGTGCGGTTATAAATGATGCCGCTGTCAAAATCGACCTCTACCTGGTCGCCGTTTTCAATTCCGCGGGAAGCCTCCGGGCATTCAATAATCGGAAGACCGATATTGATTGCATTCCGGTAAAAAATCCTCGCAAACGTCTCGGCGATGACGCAGCTCACGCCGGCTGCCTTGATCGCGATCGGCGCATGCTCGCGCGAGGAACCGCAGCCGAAATTCTTGTCCGCAACGATGATGTCTCCCTTTTTAACTTTATGGATAAATTCCCTGTCAATATCTTCCATGCAGTGCTGCGCCAGCTCCGCCGGATCCGAGGAATTGAGATAGCGCGCCGGAATAATCACATCCGTATCTACATTGCTGCCATATTTAAAAACCGTTCCATTCGCTCTCATGCCGCACCTCCTATAATTCCAGCTCATCCGGAGATGAAATTTTTCCTGTCACAGCGCTTGCGGCCGCCACGGCCGGACTTGCCAGATATACCTCGGAACCGACATGTCCCATACGGCCGACAAAATTGCGGTTGGTCGTAGACACACAGCGCTCTTTGTCCGCGAGAATCCCCATGTAGCCGCCAAGACATGGTCCGCAGGTCGGCGTGCTCACCACAGCGCCTGCCTCAATAAAGGTCCTCAGAAGTCCTTCGTCCATAGCCTGAAGATAGACAGCCTGTGTCGCGGGGATCACAATACAGCGGAGGCCCTTTTTCACTCTGCGGCCTTTGAGGATCTCTGCCGCGGTGCGCAGATCACTGATCCGGCCGTTCGTGCAGGAACCGATAACGACCTGATCGATCGCGACATCCCCGTCAATCTCATCAACGGTTTTCGTATTTTCCGGAAGATGCGGAAACGCGACCGTGGATTTCAGGGTCCCAAGGTCAATCGTATACTCCTCATCGTATACTGCGTCTGCGTCCGCCTCATAAACCTTATAGTCTCTCTTTGAATGTTCCTTCATGTAGGCGACAGCCTTCTCATCGACCGGGAAGATTCCGTTCTTCGCACCGGCCTCGATTGCCATGTTCGCGATCGTAAAGCGGTCGTCCATGGAGAGACTGCTCACACCGTCCCCGACAAATTCAAGAGATTTGTAGAGCGCGCCGTCCACCCCGATCATCCCGATCAGATGAAGGATCACATCTTTGCCGCTCACCCATTTTGAAGGGGAACCGGTCAGAACAATCTTAAGCGCTGACGGCACCTTGAACCAGGCTTTGCCTGTCGCCATTCCGGCCGCCATATCCGTACTTCCCACGCCTGTGGAAAAAGCCCCCAGCGCTCCGTAGGTGCAGGTATGGGAATCAGCCCCGATAATCACATCGCCCGCAACGGCAAGTCCCTTCTCAGGAACAAGCGCATGCTCGATTCCCATCTCCCCAACATCAAAATAATTGGTAATTTCGTGTCTGCAGGCAAATTCCCGCACACATTTGCAGTGTTCCGCGGATTTGATATCCTTATTCGGAATAAAGTGATCCATGACAAGCGCGATTTTGTCTTTGTCAAATACTTTATCTTCCTTGAATTTATCCATCTCATGGATGGCAACCGGGGAAGTGATATCGTTTCCCAGAACCAGATCCAGATCGGCTTCGATCAGCTGTCCCGCTTCCACAGACGCGAGACCTGCCGCGGCGGCCAGGATCTTCTGTGTCATTGTCATTCCCATGTCCATTCCTCCCAAAAAAAATTATGATCGGGCAGGAGGCGGCTTCTCCTCCTGCTCGCCGCGCGGCCCGCATGCTGCGCCAGCAGCTGATTTCCTTATGCGGGCCTGCGCATAAATACAGAAGGCTGCCGCAGCAGTAACTGCGGCAGCCTGATAAATCTGTAATCCAGATCAGTTGTTGATCAGCTTGTCCTCACCATTCCAGCTGTACAGCTTACGAACCTCTTCTCCGACGATCTCTGACGGATGCTCCGCTGCCAGTTTGCGCATAGCCTTGAAATGAACCTGGCCGCCTGCAGAAGACATATCAAGCAGGAAGTCCTTTGCAAAAGAACCGTCCTGGATATTCTTAAGAATCTGCTTCATGGCTTTCTTCGTGTCTTCCGTGATGATCTTCGGTCCGGTGATGTAGTCGCCGTACTCTGCCGTGTTGGAGATGGAATATCTCATTCCGGCAAAGCCTGACTGATAAATCAGGTCAACGATCAGCTTCATCTCATGGATACATTCGAAATAAGCGTTTCTTGCGTCATAGCCGGCCTCAACCAGTGTCTCGAAGCCTGCCTGCATCAGTGCGCATACGCCGCCGCAGAGAACTGCCTGCTCTCCGAAGAGGTCTGTCTCCGTCTCTGTACGGAAGGTCGTCTCAAGCACGCCTGCTCTTGCGCCGCCGATCGCCAGTGCATAAGCGAGCGCGATGTCGAGAGCTTTGCCTGTAGCATCCTGCTGTACCGCAACAAGACACGGAACACCTTTGCCTGCCTGGTACTCGCTTCTTACCGTATGGCCCGGGCCCTTCGGAGCGATCATTGTAACGTCAACATATGGCGGCGGCACGATACATCCGAAATGAATGTTGAAACCGTGAGCGAACATCAGCATGTTGCCCTCTTCCAGGTTCGGCTCGATATCCTTCTTATACATATTTGCCTGCAGCTCATCATTGATCAGGATCATGATGATATCGGCCTTCTTCGCTGCCTCGGCTGTTGTGTATACGTCGAAGCCCTGAGCGACTGCCTTGTCCCATGATTTGCTGCCTTCGTAAAGGCCGATGATTACGTTGCATCCTGACTCTTTCGCGTTCAGTGCGTGTGCGTGTCCCTGGCTGCCGTAGCCGATTACTGCGATTGTCTTTCCCTCAAGAAGAGAAAGATTGCAGTCTTTCTGATAGTAGATATTTGCTGCCATTTTTCCTCATCCTCATTTCTTTTTATTATAAAAGGTATTTGCCTTTTATAGACATGTTAAACCGCTGCCGCTTACAGATAGCGTATGTCATCGGAACCTCTTGAAAGTCCGGTAATGCCTGTGCGCGCCAGCTCCAGAATCTCATACCCTTCAAGAAGCTGAATGAACGCGTCGATCTTGGACTGCTGTCCGGTAAGCTCGATAATCAGGGAATCGCTTCCCACATCGATAATATTTCCGCGGAACACATTTGCGATCGTGATGATCGACTGGCGCTCCTGCGCGTCCACGCGGACCTTAACCAGCACCAGTTCCCTGCTGACACTGTTTTCGCCTTCCAGGATCTTGATGTCCACAACATCGATCAGCTTTGCAAGCTGCTTCGTGATCTGATCCAGAATCAGTTCATCCCCCGATACAACGACGGTCATCCTTGAATATCTCGGATCGGCGGTTTCACCGACGGTCAGACTGTCAATGTTGTATCCGCGGCGGCTGAACAGTCCCGCAACGCGGCTCAGGACACCGGAAGTGTTGTCCACCAGCAATGATAATACCCTCTTTTTCATATGCATCATACTCCTGCTCTGTTTTAGTGTCTCTCTGTCAGGAAGTCCGTCCGGCCGTCTCCTTCCCCGAATTACACTGATTTCATGCCATTCTACCAAGTATCAGTTTTTTTGTCAATATACCGTTATTCAAAATAATCGGCAATTGTGGATGCGACCGCGGCAGCCATTTTGTCTTTGTGATTCTTATAGAAGGTCATATCGTCCTTATCATCAATAAATGCTGTCTCAAGCAGACCATAGGAAACGCCGAGTTTATTGCACAGATTCATATTGAGCAGACTGCTGCTTCCGATCACACCCGCGCCGTACTGCTTAAATCCTGTCCCGACGATGGCCTTGAGGATATCCGCGTCCAGGGAATAATCCTTCTTCGACGTGCTGACCATTATGCTGACGCCCTTGTATTTGCCGTCGCCGGTGTAATCCTTCGCCGCCGCGTTAAAATGAATTTCAAGGACATAGTCATAGCTGGCAAAATCCGGGGAAGGGCCTGTCTTTTTCCCGGCATTTACCTGATAGCAGTCATAATTATCGTCATATTTTACAACGATGGTTTTTTTGCATTTTGACTTAAGCTTGCTAAAGATCAGATCCGCAAATTCCCGTGTATAATTATACTCCATGTATTCGGTTCCGCCCATCGTGGAGGTCGCCCCGGGGTCTCCCTGTCCATGTCCGGCAATGATCAGGACGGCTCCGGCCGCGTTGGTGGCAACGCCGTTCGCGTTGATCTTGATGCCTTTGATTTTAGTATTTTTCGCCATGGCGCCGTCTGCCGCCGCGTCAAAATAATATTTTTTGCCTCCGATGACAATCCAGCCGGTCATGACGGCCCCTTCTCTTAAGTAATAGCTTTTTCCGTCAACCTCCGTGAGTCCCGTCCGGCTTACCCCGTCCGTCCCCAGATAATATTTCTGTCCGTCGATTGTTGTCCACCCGGTTACTGCTTTCCCGTCTTTATAGTAAAAGGAATTCTCGCCGATCTTTACCCAGCCGTCGGCCTTTACGGTGCGCACACCTTTTTCATTGACAAGCCAGCCGTCAGGCGTTATGCAGTTTATCAGGCGCTTTCCGTCCGCGTCCACATAATATTTGTCGCCGACCCAGCGGCTGGTCTTGAGTTTTCCCGCGCCCGTGAAAGAATAGTAATACCCGTCAATCTTCTTCCAGCAGCTCTTATATAAACGGCCGGAAACGCCGGCGGTCTTTGTCGTCTGACCGTAATACTTTGCCCCCTCATAACTGATCCAGCCGGTTTTGGCGACTCCGTTCGAGTTAAGAATATATGTATAGCTTCCGATGGTTTTCTTTCCGGTGCAGAGACGCCCGAGAACGCCGACCGCTCCCGACTCTTCGAAATACCGGTATTTGCCGCTGCTCTTTTTATTCCATCCGGTCAGCATCTTGCCATTGCTCTGAAAATAGTACCGATTGTTATTGATCGTTGTGAGTCCCTTTGCCATGCTCCCGGCCGGCGCCGAGCCCTGATCCGTTTTCAGGAAATAATACCATGCCTTTGAGATCTTCGTCCAGCCGGTGACAAGTTTTCCCTTTTTATCATAATAATATTTATACCCGTTTTTCTGGTACCAGCCCGGCTTCCCTTTTTTGGGAACCTTGGACGATGTGCCAGTCTGCGTCTGCTCGTTCTCCGCGGCTGATGCAGGTAATAAAAAATGAGACTGCGTAGTCAGCAGAAGAGACAACAACACAGTCAGCAGGCCGCAGCGTAATATTTTTGCCATAAGAATCTCCCCACTTCTTTTTAAATATTAAATTTGTTTTAATATTTTATCATAGGAATATTACGATTTCAAGGATAAACTTTAATTATGTACAAAATAACAGTAAATCACCCCCGCCTTT
>CANQEC010000103.1 GCA_947594335.1 uncultured Lachnospiraceae bacterium | reverse complement strand
CGACTCATCCCTGATCTGCGTCAGGATCGATGCGTGGGAAGAGAGAAGGTCCGCATTATACGCCGACTCGATTCCCGATTTCCCGTTCGTCGCATAACCGACCGAATGCGCAAACATATTGTAGCAGGGGTACACTCTTGTCTCCGTCCCGTCATCCGCCACCTGCGTTTCGGCAAGCACCGTGCCGTCCGCCGAGAGAATCGATCCCCGGATATACTTATCCATATTGACATCGTGCTTTGTATTGTAGACATTTGAGTTAAGCGAATCCGCTTCCCAGATATTCAGATAAACAAGATAACCGATCATAATGACAAACAGAAACACAAAAGTATAGGTGACAATGCCCAGCTCCGTGTTGCGCGTCCCGATCTCAGGGTTATCCTGATCAAACCGTATTTCCCGCGTTCTGATCTTTCCGGGGGATTTTTTACTTTTTCCTGCGTTTGTTCCGTTTTTGCCTTCTGATGCCATTCGCTCTGTCACCTCCCTGTCCTCCGTAATCCTCGTCATAACCCGGATACGCATATCCCTGATCCGCGTATTCGTCATAATCATCCTGTCTGCCATACCCGCGCCGCATCCGGCCGTCATAGGCAAAAGAATCTCTGCCGTCATACCCGGCATATGGCGGATACCCGCCGGGCATGTCATAATCATCATAGCCGGCCTGGTCATCCCGGATATCGTATCCGCCGGACGGACCATACCCCTCCTGCCTGCCATAGCCGCCGTATGGATCATAATAACCCGCGTCATAACCACGGCCGCGGCGCGGCTCCTCTTCGTACAGCGGTCCGTCGTTTTGCGGATATCCGTAGTCTGCATCATAATCGCCGCCGGTTTCCTGCGCGCGAGAAGCCTCCAGCTTCTTTTTCTCCTCATCCCTTTGGAGCATATAAAGGCCCTGCACAACAGCGAACATGACCAGCGTGCTCAAAGCGGAGCTTCCTCCGTAGCTCACCAGGGGAAGCGTAACTCCCGTCGAGGGAATCAGCTTAATCCCGCCGCCGATCGTCAGAAAAACCTGCGTCGCGTAGGTCGCCCCGAGTCCCACTGCCACAAGCCTGTAAAAACGGTTTGTAAGCTGCATCGCAATATTGACAAACATGATAAAGCAGCTCATGCATACAAGGATCAGGCAGATCCCGAAAATATTGCCGAGCTCCTCCGCAATCGCCGAAAACATAAAATCCTGCTCGACAATGGAAATCGCGGTCGGAGATCCCTGATACAGTCCTGTGCCGAACCAGGAACCCGCAGCAATACTGAACAGCGACTGGCTGATCTGGTATCCGTTGACATAGTAATCCGCAAACGGATCCTTCCACGCCTCGACACGCACGCGGACGTGCCCGAACACGAAATACGCTCCTACTGCCGCCAGGGAACCTGAAAGTATTCCCGCAAGCACCAGAAACGGATTTTTTGTTGCCACGAACAGAACGACAAGATAGGTAACAAAAAAGATCAAAGCGCTTCCGAGATCCTTCGACACAACGAGAATCAGCACATGCACCGCGGCCAGCGCCGTCGCGGTCACAACGCGTTTGAACTCCCTGGCATTTGACAGCAGACCGGCGATCGCGAACACATAGATGATCTTGACAAACTCCGAAGGCTGTATGGAAACCGGCCCGAGATCAAACGATATCTTCGCGCCGTAGGTTCGCCTTGCCATGATCGCCACCAGCGCAAGGAGCCCTATGCCGGCCATCGTGTAAAACCAGTACATTTTTGTGATAAAACGCAGCTTGCGGATGATGATCGGTATGATCAGGGCTATCACCGTCGAAAGCGCTATGATCTTGAACTGCTTTACTGACTTATCGTAGGAAATCCGGGTGATCATGATAAATCCGATCGTGATCAGCATGCACATATTATTGATCAGAAGCCTTGACGCAAGAGGATACAGATTTCTGAACAGAATCAGCGTGAGCGCGAGGTAGATTACCTGGGAGCCGTAAAAAAACAGCACCATTACATCGCCCATCTCAAGATAAAGCACCGTAAACGCAACAAAATGCATAAAAAACATCAGGGTATTCTGGCGCAGAAACACAAAATTCCGGTCATCCTCATCCCTTTTTGAAAAAACCGTAAAACACTGAAACGTATACAGCGCCATCAGGATTATGATCAGATATTTCGACACCTGGATAATCAGATTTGACATAACTCTATTCCACTCCCCTCCTGAAGTGTCCTCTTGTCCCCTGGGCCGTCCCTGGCGCGTCCCAGTCTCCTGACAAAAATTCACTGTATTCTGAAAGTATAATTTTAGTCTCCCCGGCTGTTTCCGTAGTAAAAGACAGCCTCAAATAAGACGGCGCAAGCCGCCTGATCTCCTCCCGGCAGGACAGCAGGTTCTGCGGCACAGAATTGTAAATCACATTGCAGCACTCCTGGCATCGCATCCTGACAGGGAAAATCATCTTTTTCCTGTCCTTTAAAAACAGCACCGAAGGAATCCCCGTACAGCCGGATGTGTTTTTTCTCAGACACTGCGCCGTGAACATCAGAGGAATCCTTCCGTACACGATCATCTCCCTGCCGGAACACCCCAGGCTCCCCAGCTCGGAAGCGTTCAGCTCCACGGGAAGCGTGAGTCTGTCTGCGCCGTTTTGTTCAAGGAAAGATGCCGCCGCTTTGTTGTAAGCATAAAGCCCTTCCTCCGCCGTGATTGGCTGGCTGTATCCCTCATGGCGCAGAAAGGCAAACGCATCCACCGTCCTTGCCATAAACCCATCCGCCTGCGCAAGAATCCGGCGCACAGCAGGCGTCTGATATATCCTGCGAAGACCGCTCCTGAAAATCGGAGGCATCTGTAAATAACAGCTGCAGCCCACATCATGGATACGCCCGATCAGAGCACCGGCCTGCTTTTCCAGCTGTTCCTCCTGCCCTGCTTTTGCAAAGAAAAGCTGCGCATCCAGAGCAATCACATCGGCGCAAAGCTCTCCGGAAACAATCTGATGCAGAACCTCCTCCAGCTGCTCCATCTCCTGAACGGATATCGTAAGCCCGTAAGCATCTGCAGGATCCGCCCGGCGGCTTTTATGCAGGGCAGAAGAGGATGCAGAATCCGAAAAAGCCGGAGGAGGAAAAAGATGCGGATTTTCTGAATGTTCCGGCAGATCCGCAGCGGTTTTGCAGGACGGCCAGGGATCCGGATGCGGCGTTTCCCGCCTTCCTGCAGACAGTATTGCCTCCTCCAGGTGCGCAAGCGCATCTCTCCTGAGCTGATTCAGCATCTGCAGAGGAAAGAAAACCTCCTTGGGCATCCGGATCTCAATATTCTCAAAAACAAACGGAGAATTCCCGGTCTTTTTCAGCTGGCGGAGAACCGTCTCCTTTGTGACGGGCTGGCTGAGCGCGCGCACCGCGGTTCCTCCCTCTTCCGTTACCTCAAAAATACCGCAGATTACCTTCAGTATAACAGGTTTCTCCGGTAAAATAATTAAGACACCATTAATTTTTTCTTTGTATTCCGTTCGTATAAAATCATTGTTTATGGCTTTCAGAAGTACTTCGCTGTGCGTCCTGAAAAGCTTCCGTCCGTTTGGCACCGCCGAAAAAGAAAGCGTAAGGCAGAATGTACCGCCCTTTTCCACGGTCTCCCGCATGGTGATCTCGGGTCCCTTTTGCCCCGGCATATCCGAAACCGCCTCAAGAACATCCCCTTTTGAGATCCGGCAGAAGGCCTTTGCCCGGATACGGTTCCCCGTTTTCAGAATCTCGGCCGCTTCGCTTCCCTGATGATTCGGCCTGCGCATTGTCATCATGGAAGGACCGTTTTTTCTGTGATAATATCCCTGCGTAAAACCTCCCCTGCTGTAAAGATCCAGCAGAACCCGCCTGTCCTCCCCGGATACACTGACCTTATCTCCGGCAAGGCAGGCGTCAAGATACTTCCTGTAAATACTGACTGTTCCGGCCGTATATTCCGGACGTTTCATACGCCCCTCGATTTTCAGCGAAGCAATCCCTGCAGATACAAGCTCCGGAAGAAGATCGACCGCACACATATCCTTCAGACTCATCAAATGGCAGGTGTTCCCAAACTGTTTCCCCTGCGCGTCGTACAATCCGTACTGCAGGCGGCAGGGCTGCGCACAGCGCCCGCGGTTTCCGCTGCGGCCGCCGATCATGCTGCTGAACAGACACTGGCCTGAGTACGAATAGCACATTGCCCCGTGCACAAACGTCTCCGTCTCAAGCCCTGTGTCCGCAATAATCTCACGTATCTCATCAAGAGAAAGCTCCCTTGCCGTTACGATGCGGCTGACCCCCTGCCCGCCAAGAAACCGCGCGCCGTCCACTCCCGTCACGGTCATCTGTGTGCTTGCGTGGAGCGGAAGATGCGGAAAATTTTCCCGCAGAAAACACAGGACCCCGAAATCCTGCACGATGACCCCGTCCAGCCCCTCCCTGTAAAAAGGCAGTATGTATTTATACAGCTCTTCCTCAAGCTCCTGCTCTTTGAGCAGAGTATTCACAGTCAGATAAAGCTTCTTTCCTCTCACATGGCAGTAGTCAATTCCTCGCAGAAGCAGTTCTTCCCCGGGATTATCGGCAAAAGCGCGCGCGCCGAAGCGGTCACCTCCAATATAGACCGCGTCTGCTCCCGCGTTTACTGCCGCTTTCAGACATTCATAAGAACCTGCCGGCGCAAGCAATTCCATCTCATTTCCTCCCCTGTAATTTTTGCCCCGTTTGCAGGATGGATCGCGGATGAAGATTCACGGGACGCTCCGTACTTTTATACTTACGCGCCCCTTGCCCGCGCTGCGGGCAAGGGGCGCGTAATAACACAGGCAGATCGCTGCCGCTCCTCTTTCTTATTTCAGATTCTTCAGCCGTGCCTCCATCTGAATGATCTTCTTCTGATCATCCAGGGTTCGGTCCTGCAAGGCGGAATTTTCTTTCTCCACATTTTCCAGCCGCATCTGCGCGGTGATCAGATCATGCTTCAGTTCGTAAATTTCACGATCCTTGGCGGAAAGCTCCTGCTCCAGCTCCTCAATACGCATCCGCGCTTTAAAATAATCATCAGCAATATTCAGATTCAGAAGAATCCCCCTCATCTCCTGATTCATCCTGCCATAGCCTTCGGCGCCTTTGAATTCGGAAACCTTCGCATTCAGATAAGCGGCTATGCGCTGAAGGTATTCCTCGCTCTCATATCCGCTGAGAGTATATATTTTACCGGCGATAATCACCTGCGTTTTGTTCTTTGATGACATAGCGGTCCGCCTTTCCACCTGAAAAAATTAAAAATAATGATATACTCATTATAAACAACTTTAGGAGAATTACAACTAAAATTTTATCTGCCTTACGAATCCCGCAGCAGAGTTTTATTTTCTCTCCATGCCAAGATGTTCATATGCCAGATCCGATGCCATCCGCCCCTTCGGTGTGCGGTTTATAAACCCTTTTTTAATCAGGTACGGCTCATACACATCCTCGATCGTGCTGGAATCCTCTCCCACCGCAGCCGCCAGCGTATCCAGTCCGATCGGTCCTCCGCCGAATTTGACAATCAGCGTCCGCAGAATCGCCCTGTCAACCAGATCCAGTCCGTATCTGTCCACTTCAAGCAGATCGAGCGCTTCCCCGGCGATTTCCGAGGTGATGTCTCCCCTGTAGCGCACCTGCGCGTAATCCCTGACCCGCTTCAGCATCCGGTTTGCGAGACGCGGCGTCCCCCTTGACCTGCGGGCGATCTCCAGGGCCCCGCGCGCATCGATTCCGACGCCAAGTACAGAGGCCGAGCGGATCACGATCGTCTGCAGTTCCCTCTCCGTATAAAAATCAAGATGCTGCACAACGCCAAAACGGTCCCTTAAAGGAGCTGTCAGAAGTCCGGCTCTCGTCGTCGCTCCGATCAGCGTAAACTTCGGAAGCTCAAGCCGGATCGAGCGGGCGGCCGAACCCTTGCCGATCATGATATCGATCGCGAAATCTTCCATGGCAGGATAAAGCACTTCCTCAACCTGGCGGTTCAGCCTGTGGATCTCATCGATAAACAGAACATCGCCTTCCTGCAGATTATTCAGGACGGCGGCCATCTCTCCCTGTTTATCTATGGCCGGCCCGGACGTTACTTTGAGATTGACATCCATTTCATTGGCAATAATTCCCGCCAGCGTAGTCTTCCCAAGACCGGGAGGTCCGTAAAACAGGACATGATCCAACGTGTCCTTTCTCTGCCTGGCCGCTTCGATAAAAATACGCAGTGTGTTTTTTGCTTTTTCCTGTCCGATATACTCATCCAGTCTCTGCGGTCTGAGCCCCGGTTCCAGCCGGACGTCCTCCTCCGTAACATCTGTCGTGATAATTCTCTTCGCCATAAGCTCTCCTGTCATTTTATCGTGTTTATTCCAGGCGGACGGCTACATGATCCGTCTTAAAGCCAGCTTCAGTATCTTCTCCGTGTCCATGCCCTCTGAGGCATCAATTCCGCGTACTGCACGCAGGGCTTCACTGTTCGAGTAGCCAAGAGCTACAAGAGCCTGCACAGCTTCCTCCTGTGCCGACGCTCCCGCCTGCGAATTTTCCAGTTTGCTTTCAAAAGCCTCATCCAGACTGACCTTATCCTTCAGCTCAAGGATAATTTTTCTGGCAGTTTTCACTCCGATACCGGGCGCCTTTCCCAGCGTCTTCACATCATCCGAAAGAATGGCAAACCGGATATCGTCCACATTCAGAGCCGACAGAATCCCCATGGCAGCCTTCGGCCCGATGCCGTTTACCGAGATCAGCAGTTTAAAAATGCCAAGCTCATCCCTTGACCGAAATCCGTAAAGCTGAACCGCATCCTCCCTGACGCTCAGATATGTATAGATCCTGATCTGTTCTCCCAACTGCGGCGCGAGCGCATCCATCGCCGGCACGGATATCTGATATCCTATCCCGTTGACGTCAAGAACAAGGCTCCCTTCCGCCGTTTCCTCCACCGTTCCTTTCATATAGGCAAACATAGTCTCTCCCCCTGCTTTCCTTCCCGGCGCTGCCCGCGGCGCGGACAGGAACGTTTACTTTGTTTTTATATAAAACAAATCCGGCGGAAGCCTCTTAAATATCTCACGGCTGATTATGCCGATCAGGGTTCCTGTCACAAGTCCCATGACAAGAAGTCCGGGCAGATATAAAACAGGCGCCGCATTCTCCAGCACCAGCATGGCAACCGCAAGCTGCGCAATATTGTGAGAAACGCCGCCCACCATGCTCACCCCGATCACAGAAAATCCTGCGAACCTTTTAGCCAGATACATCATGAGAAAGCTGAACAAACCTCCCGCAAGGCTGTAAAATATACCGGAAAGCCGTCCGAACATAAAACCTGACAGGAGGATCCTGGCAATCAAAAGTGTAAAAGCCGTGGGCGGATCGGCAAGATAAAACATAATAAGAGTCATGCTGTTGGCAAGCCCCAGCTTTGCTCCCTGCATACCGTGTAAAAAAATTTCCATTGGAAAAAATGATTCTACATAACTCAATATAAGCGCAAGCGATGTGAAAATCCCAAAAAAAGCCGTTCTTTTACTCATAGTCTCTCTTCTCATCTGACGTACTTTTTCATAAACAAGTGTAAAAACACTATTTCATATTTTAACATAAAAACAGGGCAAAATCAACATTTGATTTTGCCCTGCTCTCCCCCGCGGCCATGCCGCGCTAAGTTTACAGTTTTATTTTTTCCATTTTTTAAAGAAAACATGGTCTTTGAGTGTAATATAGTCTGATTTCAGGCCGAGACGCACATAAGAAGGATACGTCATAAAGAAATAATATCCGGAAAATTCTTT
>CANQEC010000102.1 GCA_947594335.1 uncultured Lachnospiraceae bacterium | reverse complement strand
GTGTCGGTTAAGACAGAGCGCTGGAAAGAGACGGCTGTCACGGCCATCGTGACCGGCGGGATTGAAGTGAACGGAGGCAGAGTCGGAGATACCGCCTCCTGGCATGAGGAAGCCGGGGAGATGACGGCGACGAAACCGGGTACCATCAATATTATGCTGTTCTTTAATGTGGATCTGACAGAGGATGCCCTGGTACGCGCGCTTGTCACCTGCACGGAGGCGAAGACGGCGGCGCTCCAGGAGCTGCTTGCGCCGAGCCGGTATTCGATGGGACTTGCCACCGGATCCGGCACGGACGGAACGATCCTTGCCGCGAATATGGACAGTCCGGTTCGGCTGACCAACGCCGGAAAACACAGCAAGCTTGGGGAACTGATCGGGAAGGCGGTCAAGGCGGCGGTCAAAGAGGCGCTGAAGCGGCAGAGCGGACTGTGTCCCGCCCGTCAGCATCAGGCCGTAAGGCGAATGGACCGCTTCGGCATCACGAATGACGTGCTCTGGCAGAATTATTCCGGCCAAAAAACGCGGGCCGAGTTTGAAGAGTGTCTTGAGGAGCTGCTTGGCCGCGGTATGCTTGTCACCTATACCTCGCTTTACGCCCATCTGCTTGATCAGGCGATCTGGGGGATGCTTTCCCTGGAAGAGGTAAGGGAGGGCGAGGCGTCTTTGCGGATTCTGATGAAGATGGATACTCCGGAGCCAGTTTCGACAGTTTCCTTCCATATAGGGGAGGGGAAAATCTGGCCGCTTCCGGCCGGGAGCGCTGCGGAACAGTCGGAAATCATACCGCTGATCCTTTCCTATGGGGAAGGACTGATGAAGCTGATCATGGATGGAGAACAGGCGGGAAGCATCTCTGCCGGAGGGGAGGAGACCGGGCTTTCCTGATCGAAAAATGTTGACATAAAAACAGGCATAAAGTATAGTAGAGTTCGTGCTTTGCTGATTTACCACAGAATAATACGCAGTTCCCGGTTTTCGGGGATCTGTTTGAGGGGGCTGTATATGAAAAATGTGCCGAAAATGCGGACGGCCATCAATTACGTATTTCTTTTCTGTATCCTCCTGGGAGGACTTTTTCTGATCTTTCTCTTAAATGTAGGTGTCGGTTCAGCAAATATCTCAGTGAGGGATATCTTCCAGATCTTGGCGGGAAAAGTCAGTGTCACGGACAGCCGGTATCTGATCATTTACCGGATACGGATTCCGCGCGCGCTGGCGTCTGCCGCGGGAGGAGCGGCGCTTGCGGTTGCAGGCTTTCTGCTTCAGACTTTTTTTGCCAATCCGATTGTGGAGCCTTATGTACTCGGAATCTCTTCCGGGTCGTCTCTGTTTGTCGGCCTGGTTCTTCTCGGAGGCATCACGTTCGGCGCGCGTTCCGTTTCACCGATGTTTTTGTTTGCGGGAGCATTTTTTGGCGCAATGCTCGTCATGGTCATTGTGATCATTGCCGCCCGGAAGGTAAAAAGCATCATCACGCTGCTGATCATCGGCATGATGGCGGGCTATGTCTGCAGTGCGGCGACCAGCATCATGACCGCGTTTGCCGAGCGGGAGAGCCTGCAGATGTTTACCATGTGGTCGATGGGAAGCTTTGCGGGATTTACCTGGAGCCAGGTCGGCCTGCTCTATGCGATCGTCTTTCCGATGATCTTTCTGGCGTTTCTGCTGGCGAAACCGCTGAACGCGCTCAACCTGGGGGACCGCTATGCGGAGAGTATGGGGATCAATGTCCGTCTGGTGCGGTACGCGCTGATCCTGATCTCAAGTGTGCTGACGGCAGTGGTCACGGCCTTTGCGGGGCCGGTGTCTTTTATCGGACTTGCGGTGCCGCATATCTGCCGGATTGCGTTCAACACGGCGGACAGCCGGATTCTGATACCGGCCGCAGCGATCGGAGGCGGGCTGATGGCGGGCTTTTGTGACTTTACGGCAAGAAATATCATGTCGCCGGTGGAGCTTCCTTTAGGAGCGATCACGGCGGTGATCGGAGCGCCTCTTGTCGTTTACCTGCTGATGAAGCGGGGGGATCTGTAGGCAGGACGTTCCTGCATAAGAACATAAGAATAAGAAACGCGGATATGTGTAAGATTGGGAGACGGCGCTGCCGCCGGTCAGAGGGACTGGGCAGCGGCGCAGGGAGGTTTGCGGAAGATGAATGATTTGGGATACATTCTCAGTACAGATCATCTGGATGTGGGATATGAGAGCAGGACAGTGATCAGGAATGTTGATATCCAGGCGCTCAAAGGGCAGACGATCTGTCTGCTCGGTCCGAATGGAGCTGGGAAATCGACAATCCTTCGGACATTGACCGGAATGCTCTCCCCGGTGAACGGCTGTGTCTATATAGAAAAGAATGACGTCCGCAGGATGAAATCTGCGGACAGGGCGAAAAAGCTCGCGGTTGTCCTGACAGAGAAGCTGAATCTGAATATGACAAGCGCATATGAAGTGGCGGCTATGGGAAGGACTCCGTACACCGGTTTTTTTGGCAGGCTTACAGATGAGGATAAGGAGATTATTGAGGAATGTCTGCGGACTGTCGGGGCATGGGAACTGCGGGACAGGGATTACAGGAGTCTCAGTGACGGGGAGAAGCAGAAGGTGATGATCGCGCGTGCGCTGGCGCAGCGTCCGGAGCTGATCGTACTCGATGAGCCGACAAGCCACCTGGACATCAAGCACAAGATCGAGGTGGTCAGGATTCTGAACAAGCTCGCCATCGAGACCGGATTGACCGTGATCCTGGCGCTGCATGACATTGATATTGCGGTGAAGTTCTGCCAGATTGTACTGCTGGTAAAAGACGGGAAAATCGTTGCGCAGGGACGCCCGGAGGACATTGTCAGGCGCGATACGGTGGATGAGCTTTACGGGATTGAGGAAGGCGCGTTTTACGATTCGATCCTTGGCAGTGTGGAAATCTGCAATGAAGCGAATCCGGAGATTTTTGTGATGGCGGGAGCCGGCTGCGGGATACCGGTCTATCGTCTGGTCTCGCGGCTTGGATTTGGGATTGCGACCGGAATCCTGGCGCAGAACGATATTGATTATGTGGTTGCCTCGGCGATGAAGCTGACTGCCGTCTCAACCCGGAGCTTTCAGCCGATCCGGGAGGAGGAGATCCGACAGGCGCAGCAGTGCATGGAAAGATGCCGGTTTGTGATCGATACCGGTTTTCCGGTCGGACAGGAGAACAGAGAAAACGCAAAACTGCTCCGGCAGGCTGTCGGCCGCGGGAAGCGGATATTCAGTCTCAGAGATCCGAAGGACAGCGCTGAGATCTGCGGACAGAATGCGAATATCGTCCATGTATCTTCGATGGCGGAGCTTTCCGGCCGGCTTCAGGGAGAGCTTGCCTGAGGATCTGCCGGCAGTCAGACAGAGGACAGCGTGAATGTCCGTGCTGTGGACGACATCATGAGGGAAGTCTGCGGACTGTTTTATGGTTTCGATACGCCCCCGCAGTCTGCATTTAGCTGCGGGCAGACGACGGACAGTGCGGAGGAATCCCTTTTAATCAGGGATAAGCACAAGGAGGAACAGATTATGAAAAGGAATGAAATGATGAAAAAACTGGGCGTGGCAGCTGTTGCGGGCGTGCTGTGCATCGGACTTCTGAGTACGGCTGTATTCGTGCAGAAAACAAAGAAAGTGCCTGCTGAACCGGGCAGCGAGGCGGAGGATTCCGACGGCAGCGGGATCAGTATCGAGTACGCCAGCATGTTTGACATTGAATATCTGGAAAATGACGTGAAGCTGATCACGGACGGGGACGGCAATCAGCGTCTCCTGGTACCCAGGGACGGCGAGATTCCGAAAGGATATGAGGATGTTGTTGTGATCCGCACGCCGGTGGAGAAGGTGCTGTACTGTTCCGCGACCGAGGTGAGCAGCCTTGAGGCAATCGGAGGCTCCGCGCTGTATGATTCTGTTGTCGGAGTTTCTGCTCCGGTGGAGGACTGGACGATTCCGGAGATCATTGAAGGGATGGAGAACGGAACGATCGCCTATGTTGTCCAGAACGATCAGACGGCGGCCAATATCGAGGAGGTTGCCGAACTTGACCCGGATCTTGTGATGATGAGCGGCGGTCAGCCGGGGGCGGAAACGCTCGGGGCACAGCTCGACGAGGTCGGGATTCCCTATATCATCGATTCTGAATGGATGGAGGAGACAAACGAGGGGTATATGGAATGGCTGAAGCTGTTCGGAGCCCTCTACAATATGGATCAGGAAGCGGCGGATGTCTTTGAGGCGAAGCTCGCGCGGATCGACGAGCTTAAAGCGATGACTGCGGAAATTCCGGAGGAGGAAAGACCGGTTGTGGCGATCGGCTCCTTCTATGACGGTGTTGTGTATACGCAGGGCTGCGAGTCCTCCACAGCGGAGAGAATCGCGGAGGCGGGCGGAGTCTACGCGCTGGATGATCTCGCGGGTGACGGCAGCATGCAGATCAGCATGGAAGAATTTCTGGACAAGGCGAAGGACGCGGATATCATGATCTACACTTCCGTGATCACCTATTCTCCGGACAAGGCGTATCTCGAGGCGCAGGAGCCGCTTGTGACAGAGTTTAAGGCATTCCAGGACGACAATGTTTTCGTGTACGCAAAGGACTATTATATGAGCGGCGCGGATGCGGACGAGAAGTTTGAGGATCTTGTGGCGATCATCCATCCGGAACTGATGGAAGGATATGAATTCCAGCACATGATAAGACTCCCGGACGCCGCGGAGTAAAGCGATGAAACGGATCATGAATATCTGTACGCATTACACGGATCTGGAACGCTTTGAGAGCAGGGAGGATCTGCGGGCGTACTACCGCCGGTTCGGCCTTGACGGCCTTGAACTGCTTGAGGCGGGGGCGGACGAACGGGAAATTGTTGATCCCACAGACGTGGTCGGCGTACATCTGAAGTATTTTCCAAGCTGGTACTGTTTCTGGTCGGGAGATGAGCGGACGATCGAAGAAGAGTTTGGCAGCAGGAAAGAGGCGGAGCGGTACTTTGGCGGGAGCGGGCAGGAAGCGGTTCTCGCGTCGTTTCGAAAAAATCTCGCGTTTGCCAGAGCGTATAATCCGGAGTATGTCGTCTTTCATGTCTCGGATGTGCTCATCTCCGAGGCAGTTCCGCGGAAATTCCGTTACAGCGATGAGGAGATTACAGACGCCGCGGCGGAGCTTCTGAACCGGCTGCTTCCCAAGGACGAAGGCTTCGAGCTGCTGCTTGAAAATCTGTGGTGGCCCGGGCTTACGATGACGCGGCCGGAGGTCACGTACCGGCTGCTTGAGAAAGTCCGCTATCCACGTAAGGGCATCATGCTGGATACCGGACATCTTCTGCATACCAACACCTCTCTTCGCACGGAGCAGGAAGGAGCCGCCTACATCAGGGAAGTCCTGGAGCGGTATGAGGACCGCTCGATCATCCGGGGGATTCATTTTCATCAGACCTTAAGCGGAGCCTATGTGGAGGAGCAGAAGAAGCATCCGCCTGTGCTTAGCGGCTCCTACGACGAAAAGAACGGAATGCTTGCCAGGTACGTGTATACGGTGGACAGCCACAGGCCGTTCCTCTGCCGCGAGGCGTGGGAAACTGTGGAGTGGCTGGAGCCGAAGTATCTGGTGTACGAGCTTCTGACAGAGGACCGTGCGGAGCATGAGCGGTATATGAAGGCGCTCTGCGGGAACCAAAAGTGAAGAAAGCGCGCAGAGGAATCTGCGCAGGATCGGGCAGGAGGCGGTTTGCCTCCTGCTCGCTGCGCGGCCCAGGTGCTGCGTAAGCAGCAGATTTCCATGCCTGGGCCTGCGCACAAAAAGGCAGCTGCGGAAAAAAATGTTTCCGCGGCTGTCATTTTGTGGTAAGATAGGCGGCGATGACTAAAAAATATAAAGAGGGTGCTGATTTTGGCTGAGAATGAAAAAACGGAATTATTTGAACGCATGCCGATTCCGTCCGCGGTGGCGAAACTGACAGTGCCGACGATCATGAGTTCGCTGGTCATGGTGCTGTACAACCTGGCGGACACGTATTTTGTGGGAATGCTGAACGATCCGGTGCAGAACGCGGCGGTCACGCTCGCCGCTCCGGTTCTTCTGGCGTTTAACGCGGTGAACAATCTGTTCGGCGTCGGAAGCTCAAGCATGATGAGCCGGGCGCTCGGAAGAAAAGAGTATGAGACGGTTTACCGCAGCTCCGCGTTCGGATTTTACTGTGCTCTGTTCTGCGGAATCCTGTTTTCGCTGCTCTGCATTGTGTTCAGGGGACCGCTGCTCGTCCTGCTTGGAGCGGACGCGGATACGCTTGCCGCCACGAACGGCTACATGCTCTGGACGGTCTACTGCGGGGCCGCCCCGGCGATTCTGAATGTTGTCCTTGCCTATCTGGTGCGTTCGGAGGGGTCGTCCTTTCACGCCAGCATCGGAACAATGAGCGGCTGTCTGCTGAACATTGTGCTTGATCCGATCTTTATTCTGCCGTGGGGGCTGAACATGGGGGCGGCTGGCGCAGGTCTTGCCACCTTTTTGTCAAACTGCGTGGCCTGCTGCTACTTTTTTGTGCTTCTTCACGTAAGGAGAAAGACTACGTTCGTCTGTGTGAATCCGAAAAAATTCGGTTTCCGGAAAGAAATCGTGTCCGGAGTGTTCGGCGTGGGGATCCCGGCCTCCATTCAGAATCTCCTGAATGTGACGGGAATGACGATCCTCAATAACTTCACCTCGGCTCATGGGGCGGATGCCGTGGCGGCGATGGGCATCGCGCAGAAGATCAACATGGTTCCGATGCAGATCGCGCTGGGATTTTCGCAGGGCATCATGCCGCTGGTCGGCTATAATTTTTCAAGCGGAAACCGCAGGCGCATGAAGGACGCGATCCTGTTCGCGATGAAGCTGATGATCCCGGCTACGGTCGTTGTGGCGTCCGCCTATTATCTGGGCGCGGGCGGCATTGTCGGCGCTTTCATGAAGAACGAATCTATCATCGGCTACGGAACGCGGTTCCTGCGCGGATTCTGTCTGGAGCAGCCCCTGATCTTTACGGATTTCCTGGCCGTCGGCGTTTTCCAGGCGCTTGGTATGGGAAAATACGCGCTCTGCTTCGCCCTCATGCGCAAGATCCTTCTGGAGATTCCGGCCCTCTATGTGCTGAACTGGCTGTTCCCGCTGTACGGGCTCGCGTATGCGCAGCCGTTTGCGGAGCTGATCCTCGCCGCGGCGGCGCTGGTAATGCTTGGAAGAATTTTCAGGGACGGAGAGAAAACAGATGCTTTTGCGGCCGGGAAATAAAGAAAAATAAATTTTTCCCAAAAAACATACTTGATTATTTCCGGAATATGTTTATAATGAATAATTAGTTAACTGTTGGTTATATTTATTCGAAAAATTTCTGGCGGACATTCCGCACAGACAAGGAGGACAAAGTTATGAAGAAGAAACTGCTTGCACTTTCCATCGCAGCCTGCTGTGCCGCTGCATCTCTGACGGCCTTTGCCGAGGAAGAAGCTGTTAAGACGGTTGAGGAAGGCAAACTCACAGTGGCGACCAGCCCGGATTTTGCTCCGTATGAATTCTACGCGATCGGTGAGGATGGAACTCCGCAGCTTGCCGGGTTTGATATGGCGCTCGCGCAGTACATAGCGGATTATATGGGACTTGAGCTGGTGCCCCAGACTCTTGATTTTGACGGTGTTTTAAGCGAACTTGCAGCGGGACATGTTGACCTTGGCATGGCAGGTCTGTCTCCGGATACGAAGAGAGAAAGCATCATGGATTTCTCCGATATCTATTACAAAGGCGGACAGTCGCTTGTCACCACGAAGGACAATGCCGAGACTTACAACACATTTGAGG
>CANQEC010000101.1 GCA_947594335.1 uncultured Lachnospiraceae bacterium | reverse complement strand
CTGCGGCTCTGCTCATGCCGGAGCATGACGTCATAGATGCGCGCGCAGTTGTTGTGATCGTTAAAAGCAAAGAAGTCATCTGCGCGGTCCCGGTACATCCGGGGCATCCGGCAGTCATTTTCCATATAGCGGCACAGGACATCGATCAGTTCATCGTTTGTATGGCAGATCTCGCCGAATCCCATCGTAGAGTAGAAGAAGGTGCCTTCATCGTAGTGCTGCGGGATGCTTTCGTGGTGCAGATATACCACCGGCTTGCGCATGTAGGCAAAGTCAAACTGCACACCGGAAAAATCGGTTATCATCAGGGCCGACTCGCAGAAAAGCTTCTCGTAGCTCATATCGCCGATCGCTGAGATGAGCTCGACGAAATCGTTCTTATCAAAATCGTCGTACTGAGGACTTACGATCGGATGCAGTACGTATTTGATGCGGTATCCGTGCTTTTTTACCGCGTCAAGCAGGCGCGGGTCATTGATCAGGCTGTTGTATACCTTAAAATATTCTGTTTCCCGGAAATTCGGGTTGTAATCGCGGGAGACTCCTTCGTTGCGGGTGACCGGAAGCGCCGAGTTCATTCTCCAGGTCGGAGACAGGAGAAGAATTTTTTCAGCCCGGTCCTTCAGCCCGTCGTATCGGGGGACCCCCGTCAGCTTCAGGGTGTCGTACCCAACATAGTCGTACACCGGTTTGGAGAGATTCTCAATCTCGTATTTCGACGCGCAGAAGTACAGCTTTGTGTTGTCACGGAGCCTTTGCTGCGCGAGCGCGATCTGCTGAACCGACATTCCGTGCTGTACGCAGGCGACGTCAAAGTGCGTGACCCCGCGGATCAGGCGGGAACGTGATATGGTGAAGTCGTTGAATGCGTAGACCGTGGAGTTGGACGCGATCACCATGTTCGCGTTCAGAAAAACGAGGCGGTGTTTGAGGCTTCCGCGGACCAGGGGCTGCAGCCCTTCTTTTTTCATCCGCGCATAGTCGGCGGATTCTTTATCGAGAAGATAATACTTTTTAATCCCGTCGTGCTGTTTTTCGGCGTAGCGGTAAATATATTCGGAGGAATCCCCGCCCTTGTAGATCTTATCCATAAACATCCAGATCTTTTTCCGGGAGAAATACGGGCCGAGGATAAAGTTCAGCATCCTGAGAGGAAGCATCTCCTTGTGGGGGAGATCTCCTCTTCGGAGGATCTCTATCCAGAAGCGGATTTCTTTATAGAGGGTCTTCAGGGGCGTCCGTCTGACGATGTGGATGCCGTCTTCTTTCCAGTAGGAAAAGTATTTTCCAAAAGCCCAGTAGGCGTAAAAGTACCGTTTGGTCAGCCTGCTGTGCTGTGTCTGGAATCCGCAGTCCAGAAGGTATTTATAGCCGCCGGCAGCCAGGAAAAACTGCAGGACGCATCCGGAGGAAACATCATCGGGCAGAGGAACCGACACATGAAAAGTCCGCATGCGGGAATAGGTGATCCCGAAGCATTTGCTCAAGGAGAAACGGCTGTTGTAGCGGACGGGATATTTTTCCCCTTTGATCTGAACGTAAAGAGAAATATCCTCCTCGCGGAACAGATCGAAAATTTCCCCGTCAATTTCCAGACGGCCGTTCTGGTAGTCCATTACCATGATGTGTACGTTAAGGTCTTTATATTCTGTGAATATGCAGTCATCGCATTTCAGGAAAAAGTTATCCTTCTGGCAGACCAGACTGGGATACCAGGAGTAATCTTTCTTTTTGATGCGGACGTCAAGCATCCGAAGCCTGTGATCCGCCAGGGTAGTATTTGACTCAGACAGCAGCAGGTTCTCCATGCTGACATATGACAGAACTCCGGAAAGAAAATCCATGTAGGAAAATACCTCATCCCGGTCGAAAATATGACGGTTCCGGTTGTTCAGATTTTCCCGCAGCCTCAGGTGGATCATATAGACGGCCATCAGCTGAACAAGCCTTGCGAGATGAGCGGGCATTTTGTCCTGCTTTTTAAGAAGCGGGATCATGAATTCTTCAAAGGGTTTGAAATACCAGTCTTTCTCCATGCCCGCGGTGTTGAAGCCGGGATCGTATTCTCTGGGAAGGATATATTTGATGGAGACGGAACACATGTGCAGGAAAACGGGAGATTCGTTGAGAATACTCAGGATTATCCGTTTCTCCGGCTCATTCTCCGACGCGCACAGAGCCGCCGCTTTTCGGAGACTTTCCGTCCTGAAAAGGGTTCCGTGCAGATCGACGGGGAAGATGAAAGGATATTCCCTGACATCCACCGGAACGGTTTTCTTGACTTTCATTGAGCCGTACTCGACATCTTTTTTAAAGTTCAGCATGGTCAGAGACGGCATTGCAAATACCGCCTCTTCTGTCATGCGCTCGATCATGGTCTGAAGCAGAGGCGGCTTGAAAAAGTCGCCTTCATCGAGCATGATCACATACCGGCCCTGCGCCTGATCCAGAAGCTTCAGAGAGTTTCTGCGCGAAAAGCCGGGGTCGGTCTCATGCACTTTGATTACCTGGATTTTGTCGGCGCTCAGAGTCTGCTCCGGGAAATCAGAGATTTCCCGATCTTCAGGACTGTGGCTGGCGTACAGAACTGTTACGTCATAGTGGTTCATAAATCAGGACTCCTTTTATGATGTTGGATGCCGCACCGGCCGTTTTATTTCAGCTTGTTCGAAATATTCCGGACACTTTTGGAAACATTTGAGGGAATGTGAAGGTTTTTGCTGCCGGAACCGGAGATGGTATTCCCCTGTATGGTCGTGCCGGACGACCAGGTGGCGATGCCGTACGTCCCGGAACCTGAAACTTTATTGTTTTTTACAAGCGTTCCCTTGCATTTTTCCTGAACGCCGATTCCGTATTTGGTGGCGCCGGAGACGGTATTTCCCTGTACGGTTGTTTTGGAACAGTTTACGCGGATGAAAATACCGCAGACCTCTTTTGCGGTGCCGGTCTTCTTATTTGTGATCTTGTTGCTGAGGATTTTATTATTCGGGCTGTCTTCTGCGCGGATGCCGTCGCCCGATCCTTTTTTGTTTCCTTTGCTTTTGATATTGCAGCTGATGGTGTTTCCGGTCACCTTTGTGCTGGTTACGCCCTGAAGCCAGATTCCGTAGCTTAAAACCGGAAGCGTGATCTTGTTATCCTTGACGGTTACGCCGCTGACGCGGTAGTCTCCTGCCGGGATCTTGGTGGAGCCCGTGGTGCTTTTCAGTTCCTCACCGTAGAGAGAAATGCCGAACGCGACATTCGGATATCCGCTGTATTTCAGAGAGATTGTGTTGCTGCTGATCTGGGATTTGGCGTTTTTGACAATTTTTGCCTTCCCTTTGAGCGGCGGATAGTAGTTCTTGTGATTCTGGATCATACTGCGGAAAAATATACCGCTGCCGCAGTTTGTGATCTTGTTTTTATTGATCTTTGATGAGCGGTAGTTTGTCGTGATGATGGCGTATCCCTCAATGCTGCTGAAGGTGTTGCCCGAGATCGTCATATTGGTGAAGTAGGAGCCGGCTACGGCGCTGTGCGTTCCCACTCCCCTCTGCAGATTTTTGAAGGTGCAGCCTGTGACGGTGATATCCCGGCACGGCGTGTCGTCGTATTTCTCGTAGCCGACAAAATGCGCCGTATTGTGCATGATATCAAACTGAAGGGCCTCGTAGTTTGTGCTGCTCCCCTTTTTGCCGGAGAATCCGCTGAAGGTGCAGCCTGTGACCGTGACGTTTTTGCATGCAGCCATTTCGACATGGTGGCTGTTTTTGACATCCTTGAAGGTTACGTTCCTGAGCGTGATATTTTGAGCGTGTCCCGCGCGGATGATGCCTCCGTCCAGTTTATTTCCGTCCCATGTTCCTCCCTCGAACGTGATGTTCTTAAAACCTGTGTATCCGGAATATCCGCCGGCGCTCTCAAGCTCGGCCAGTGTTCCGAAACGCAGCATGGTCTTATCGTTTTTCGTGCGGGTCAGCGTTGCGCCTTCCATGCTCAGGGTCGTGTCGCTGTAGATCTTCAGCGTATCGCTGATGGTATATTTTCCCTTGGGGATGACGATTGTATAGCTTTCGCCCGGATTGTACCTTGCCATGAAAAGGGCGTCCTGAAGGGGATCTGTGATATCCTGCCCCGACTTTACATCCAGTGTGTATGTTGTGGCGGCGAACGCTCTGACCGGGCAGACAAAATGGCTCAGCAGCACGACGGCCAGAAGCGCGGCGGCGCAGCAGATTGTCCTTTTAAGAGTTTTCATTGTGTTATCCTCCCTGTTTTTTATGTCAGATAATTTTAACATAGTTGTAACAAAACTGTCAATATTTCTATAGATGGGTGGAAAGATGAGAGAAAAGAAAAGTTACTGTTTGGACCAGGCCGAAGCACTTGCTGCTGAGGCCGTAAGAAAGCGGTCCATCCGGCGTTTTAGTCTGGCCGGATGCTTCTTAAATTTTATATTTTTTGCGAAAAACTTTATTAATACTCTCTTTTTGCCAGTTTGACAAAAGAAGTATGCTGTGCTATAGTTACTGTACCCCGAAGATTGGTTTTTTCTGCCATATCACACGGTCAAACCGGAAAATTCCGGGGATTTTCAGGAGAGGAGGAAGTGCAATCAAATCAGATATATCAGATAATATCAGACAGATACGGAAAAAGGCAGCCGGGACGGTTCTGCTGATTCTTCTCGCGGTGATGGCGTTTGCCTGTACCGCCTCGGCAGAAGAGAGCAGCCTTGCCGATTCGGCCCAGAATCTTTCAGGAGGAACCTGGGTTAAAAATACCAAAGGGAAAAAATACAAAAAGGCGGATGGGGAATTCGCGCAGGACGCGTGGATTATGGTGTCCGGGAAGGTTTATCGCGCCGGTTCGGATAAATATGTCAAAAAAGGCTGGTTTACCGTGGAGGACGTAAAATATTACGCGGACAGCAGCGGGAGTGTCTTCTATGGGAAGTGGCTTACGCTGAACGGGAAAAAGTATTATCTCACGGATTCGGGCGCCTGTGTTATAAAGAAATGGTATAAGATCAAGAAGAAATACTATTATTTCGACAAAAACGGAGAGCTGCAGACGAAACGCTTCGTCGGCGATTATTATGTGAACAAAAACGGGGTTCGTGTTGTCTCCGCCTGGGTGAAGAACGGAGGGAAGCGGTATTATATTGACGGCAGCGGGAAGCGGGTTAAAAATACGTGGATCAAAGAGAGCGGGAAGTATTATTATCTGCTTTCAGACGGATCGATGGCGACGGACTGCCAGATCGGCGATTATTATGTAGACAAAGACGGGGTGCGGCAGAAAAAAGGTTACGTTCCGCCAAGGGAATACATTTTTGTGGGGGATTCGCGCACGGTCGGGATGGATGCGGCCGTCAATGAGAAAAATACGACTTTCATCGGGAAGGTCAGTTCCGGATATGTCTGGCTGAATTCGACGGCGCTTCCAAAGCTTAAGAAACAGCTCGGGAAGGCTTCGAACGCCAAGGTGATCCTGAATCACGGGATCAACGATCTCGCGAATATCAAAAAGTACATTTCCTGTTATACAAAGCTTATAAAGAAATATCCCAAGGCTGATTTTTATATAATGTCAGTGAACCCTGTTGATTATGCCAAGGCAAAAAAGTACGGCTACCGTGTAACGAATAAACAGATCAAATCCTTTAACAAGTCCCTCAAGGCCGCTTTTGGAGAGAAATATATAAACACATATTCCTATCTTGAAAAAAACGGCTTTAAGACAAATGACGGAATACATTACCAGGCAGCTACTTATAAGAAGCTGTTTGATTATGTTGTCAGCCAGATAAGTAAAAAAATAAAGTAGTGGAATCAGGAGCGCTGAATCCGGATGATCATTTGATGAATGAATTGTCCGGGTTCAGCTTTTTCTATATGCGCAGGCCCGCGTAGGGAAATCAGCTGCTGGCGCAGCATGCGGGCCGCGCGGCGGGCAGGAGGAAAACCGCCTCCTGCCCGATCCACAGAAAAATTCGTCCTGTAACACAAAAGCTGCCAGCTGGATGCACACAAGCACGTACATGGAAAACCGTCTCCTGCCCGACCGCCGGCGGCTCATGAATCACGAAATTCAAACAGGCACTTGATCGGGACTTCCAGGATATCTGATATATCAAACAGTTTCTCGAGAGAAATCGAGGTAGGCATATTTGGAGCTTCCAGATTGCTGATATGAGTCCTGCTGAGGTTGACATACTCCGCAAGCTGCATTTGCGTGAGCCCCCGCAGTTTTCTGTAGTAGGCAATCGTAAGACCGAGCTGGCGGTACTGGCTCCTGCGTTTTTCAGTCATATGTTTTCCCTCCTTTTATACTATATAAGTTTAGTATTTCCGAAAGGAAAACGAAACAAAACGTGTCATTATATATGCAAATTTAAATATTGCTATAATCACATAACATTGATACAATATAAACATGCCCAATGCAGCCGGGCGCCGGGGCAGGTTTCATGGGATGAAAAACAGTAATTCTCCTAATCAGGAAGCTGTTTTTTGAAACGGATAAATTCAATGACTTCTTTCTGTTTGCTGAACGAGAGAGCTGAAAATTCGCTCAGCAGTTTTTTCTCGTGGCTGCTCCTGTCCGTATCCGAATCGAAAGATGCCGATGCATCTCTTACGAGGTAATCTACGGAGACATGATAGATCTCTGCAAGTGCGACAATGATCTCAAGCGGGGGTGTCCGGGCGTCGTTTTCGTAATTGCTGTAGGTCTGCCGCTGAATATTGAGTTTACGGCTGATATCTTCCTGTGTATATCTGGATTTTTTGCGGAGCGCACGGAGTTTTTCTGAAAGAGCCGATTGTGACATAGCGGGCCACCTCCCAATGTGCAAATCTGCTCCAATTATAGCAATTTCTTTCAGAAAATTCCGCAAACGCAACGATTTGAATATATTATGGCCTTATAAAGCAACGAAATGTTGCGTTTATAGTCGGAAAGGAGAAGAGATATGGATTTGTTAAAGTTTGGAATGGAAAACCGGAAGAGTCCTTCCGCCGTCAGACGGCGCCTGGCCGAGGCCGCTCTGAGTGTGGAAAAGACGAGAGCTGATCTGGAAGAAAAGGCAATCGAAAAAAGCGGAATCAGGATTCCCGAGACGGATGACAGGGAAATGCTCCGCGAGATCAAAGCCAGAATCGAAGCCGAAGAAAAGAGCCGCGGACAGTCGGACCGCGGCAAAACGGATTGAGCCGGTTTTACTGCCGGCTCAGCCATGAATTGTGATATTTCTCCGAAAAAGTCACATCCTCCCCGAACCAGGCGGGCGGAATAAAAGCTTCTGCCGCCGCCTCATCGGGGAATTCCACCTCTGCCAGTATCATTCCGCTGAATTTTCCTTCAAATACGTCAAGCTCCGCGGTCAGATCCCGGTATTCTTTTCCGAGCGGTATCAGGTACCTTGTCTTGGTGATGATATTGCCGTCCGCTTTTGGGAGAAGGTGGCAGTAAGCCTCTTTGGTGAGAGGCAGATTGTATTCCTCCCTGCTCATCATGCCGCTTCCTTTGTAAGTCAGAATGTATTCGCTGTCCTGGCGGCGGATCCGGATGACCGGGGCGACGCAGAGATATGCCTGCTCGATCAGCAGATGCGGGAAGGATTCGAGATCAGGCGGGAGTTCCCCGATCAGAAATTTCCGTTCGATTTCCATAATGAAAAACGCTCCTTTCTTTGTGGTAAAATGACTTCGTGATGAAATGATTTTGCGGCTGTCTGTGTTTTTACGAAAGAGTATAGCACATGCGCCGGAAAACAAAAAGCTTCCTTATTCTTTTTCTTTCGATTTTTTGAAAAAGATAATGCATAATCACCGGATATCTGGTAAAATGGAAACAGAAAAAATGACGGAGGCAGCTGATTATGGAAAAGGTATATGTGTTTCTGG
>CANQEC010000100.1 GCA_947594335.1 uncultured Lachnospiraceae bacterium | reverse complement strand
GGACAAATCGGGAAATTTGTACTTGACAGAAAATTTTCCTGTGCTAGAATAAGTATCAGCGCTGGAATTTTGGCGAATTTATCATAAAATGCAGTTAAATAATCAAAAGCGCAGATGGTGCACAGTAGCGGGCCCGCCTTCCGACAGAGAGAGGATGTCATCGGCTGAAAGCATGCTCAGGTTCAGGCCGCACGCGAAATTCACACCGGAGCCTTATTTCTGAACCGGAATCCGCCTGTTTTTTATATTCCGCAGTAGGAGATAACGTTTATGCACGTTACGCATAATGAGTGCCTGCCAAAAAGCAGGAATCAGGGTGGTACCGCGGAACTGAAGCTTCGTCCCTATTTTGGGATGAAGTTTTTTTATGCGCAGGCCCAGGCAGTAGGAAATGTCCCGCGGGACGCACATTCTTTGTTCATTTTACAGAAAAGGAGAACGACGCACTATGAAGCAGAAATTACAGGCAATCAGGGAAGAAGCGCTCTCCCAGATTCAGGAAGCCGGCATGCTTGACCGGCTGAATGAAGTACGGGTCAGCTTTCTCGGAAAAAAGGGCCGTCTGACGGCTCTGCTGAAAAGTATGAAGGAAATCGCTCCGGAAGACCGTCCGGCTTTCGGACAGCTTGTCAATGAGGCGCGCGCGCAGATCGAGGAAGCGATCGAGGATACAAAAAAGAAACTGGAGAAGCAGGCCCTTGAGCTTCAGCTTAAAAACGAAGTCATCGACGTGACGCTTCCGGCAAAGAAAAATCATGTCGGACACAGACACCCGAACACGATCGCCCGCGAAGAAGTGGAGCGCATCTTCATCGGAATGGGCTATGAAGTGGTCGAAGGACCGGAGGTGGAATATGACCTCTATAATTTTGAAAAGCTGAATATCCCGGCCAATCATCCGGCAAAGGACGAGCAGGATACCTTCTATATCAATAAGGAGATTGTTCTGCGTACGCAGACTTCCCCGGTGCAGGCCCGTATCATGGAAAAAGGGAAGCTCCCGATCCGCGTGATCGCGCCTGGCCGTGTATTCCGCTCGGATGAGGTGGACGCGACGCATTCCCCGTCCTTTCATCAGATCGAAGGACTGGTTGTAGATAAAAACATTACCTTTGCGGACCTTAAGGGAACGCTGGAGGTGTTTGCAAAAGAGCTGTTCGGTGAAAATACCAGGACGAAATTCCGTCCGCACCATTTCCCGTTCACGGAGCCAAGCGCGGAGATGGACGTTTCCTGTTTCAAGTGCGGAGGCAAAGGCTGCCGCTTCTGCAAGGGAGAGGGCTGGATTGAGATTCTCGGCTGCGGCATGGTGCACCCGCATGTATTTGAAATGTGCGGGATCGACCCTGAAAAATATACCGGATTCGCGTTCGGCGTCGGCCTTGAGCGCATCGCTCTTCTGAAGTATGAGATTGACGACATGAGACTGCTGTATGAGAATGACGCGCGGTTCCTGAAACAGTTCTAAGGAGGAAAAGAGAGAATGAATACGACATTATCCTGGATGAAAGCATACGTGCCGGATCTTGATGTGACGGCGCAGGAGTTCACGGATGCCATGACGCTCTCCGGAACAAAGGTGGAGGGGTATCTCGCGGCGGACCGTGATCTTGACAAGATTGTGATCGGACAGATCGATCAGATCGAACAGCATCCTGACGCGGACAAGCTGATTGTCTGCCAGGTGAATATCGGAGACGGAAAGAGTGTGCAGATTGTAACCGGAGCTCCGAATGTCCATGTGGGAGATAAAATCCCGGTTGTGCTCGACGGGGGAAAAGTCGCCGGACATCACGACGGCAAGATGATCGAGGGCGGCATTGTAATCAAAAAGGGAAAGCTCAGAGGAATTGAGTCGAACGGCATGATGTGTTCCATCGAGGAGCTTGGTTCTTCACGCGACATGTACCCGGAGGCGCCGGAGTACGGCATCTATATTTTCCCGGAGGACGCCGAAGTCGGCGCGGACGCGATTGCGGCGCTCGGACTCAATGATGTGACGTTCGAGTTTGAAGTCACCTCAAACCGTGTGGACTGCTTCTCTGTGATCGGCATTGCGAGGGAAGCGGCGGCAACCTTCCATAAAGAATTTCATCCGCCGGTTGTGACTAAGACCGGAAATGACGAGGATGCGCATGATTATGTGAAAGTGACGGTCAAAGATCCTGATCTCTGCCCGCGCTACTGCGCAAGGATCGTGAAGAATATAAAGATCGCTCCGTCTCCGAAGTGGATGCAGAGAAGGCTCGCGGCGGTCGGAATCCGCCCGATCAACAATATCGTCGATATCACAAACTATATCATGGAAGAATACGGACAGCCCATGCACGCCTATGATTACGACACGCTTGCCGGTCACGAAATTATCGTGCGCCGCGCATCGGACGGAGAAAAGTTCACGACGCTCGACGGGCAGGAACGTACCATGGACAAGGATGTCGTCATGATCTGCGACGGCGAGAAGTCCGTCGGCATCGGCGGCATCATGGGCGGCGAGAACTCCATGATCACAGATGACGTTCATACGATGCTGTTTGAGGCGGCCTGCTTTGACGGCACGAATATCCGCCTCTCCGCGAAGAGAATAGGTCTTCGCACCGAGGCTTCCGCGAAATTCGAAAAGGGACTTGACCCGAACAATGCGCAGGAAGCAATCGACCGTGCATGCCAGCTTATCGAGGAGCTCGGCGCCGGTGAGGTTGTGGGCGGCATGGTGGATGTCTACACCAGGAAAAAAGAGCCTGTCAGGATTCCGTTTGAGCCGGAAAAGATCAACGCGCTTCTCGGAACAAACATCTCCGAGGAGGATATGATCTCCTATTTCAGGAGTGTTGACCTGACCTACGATGAGGCGGCGCGCGAGGTGATTGCTCCGACATTCCGTCAGGATCTGTTCCGCACGGCGGATCTCGCGGAGGAAGTCGCACGGTTCTACGGGTACGACAATATCCCGACGACGCTTCCAAGCGGTGAGGCGACCGCGGGGAAACTGCCGTTTGAGATGCGCGTGCGTGAGACGGCGGAGGATATCGCAGAATACTGCGGTTTCTCTCAGGGCATGATGTATTCCTTTGAGAGTCCGAAGGTATTTGACAAACTTCTGATCCCGGAGGATTCCTCTCTGCGCCGGACAGTTCAGATTTCGAATCCGCTCGGCGAGGATTTCAGCATCATGCGCACAACTTCCATGAACGGCATGCTGACATCCCTGGCCTTTAACTATAACCACAGGAACAAAAATGTCCGCCTGTATGAGCTTGGAAACATCTATCTTCCGAAAGCCCTGCCGCTTACGGAGCTTCCCGAGGAGCGCATGCAGTTCACGCTTGGTATGTACGGAGAAGGAGATTTCTTCACGATGAAAGGGGTTGTGGAGGAATTTCTCGACAAACTCGGGATTACCGGACGCAGAACATACGATCCGTCGGATAAGAAACCGTGGCTGCATCCGGGCCGCCAGGCCGATATTCTGTACGGTAGCGAGAAGCTCGGCTATCTCGGCGAGGTGCATCCGCTGGTGGCCGACGCTTACGGAATCGGCGAGAAGGCATATGTGGCGGTCCTCGACATGCCGCAGGTCACAAAGCTGGCTTCGTTTGACCGCAAATACGCAGGCATCGCCCGCTATCCGGCGGTGATGCGCGACATCAGCATGGTTGTTCCGAAAGAAATCCTGGCCGGACAGATCGAAGCAATGATTCTGCAGCGCGGCGGAAAAATCCTTGAGGAATGCCGTCTGTTTGACCTCTATGAAGGAAGTCAGATCAAAGAAGGCTTCAAGTCTGTGGCGTACTCGATCGTATTCCGCGCCAAGGACCGTACCCTCGAGGAGACGGATATTACAGCCGCAATGAAGAAAATCTGGAACGGGCTGAAATCGCTCGGAATCGAGATCAGATCCTGATAATTGTAGTTGACAGATATCTTATTTGAGATTAAGATATAGCAAAAAAGGGTGTGCCGTATCTGCACACCCTTCTGCGTGGGGCAAAGTGAGGGAGGAGATGTATGCGAAGCATAGCATACATACATAAACGACCGAACGCGCCCGCGACAATGAGCGAAACGCGAAAAGTTTCGCGAATCTGCGTGGGGCAAAGTGAGAGAAAATATGAGACTGTACATAATAAGGCATGGCGAAACGGTATGGAATACAAAACGGCGCCTTCAGGGACAGACAGATACACAGCTGAATGAGAACGGAAGAGAGCTTGCCAGGATAACCGCGCAGGCTTTGCGGGACGTGCCGTTTGATCTGGCGTTTACAAGCCCCCTGCAAAGGGCCGCTGAAACGGCCGAGATCATTCTGGGCGGGCGGAATGTCCCGATTATAAAAGAGGAACGCATTCGGGAGATCAGCTTTGGCGTGTTTGAGGGAAAGTGTATTCTTCCGGACGCGCATGAAATTGAGGATCCTGATTTTCATTACTTTTTTGACGCGCCGGAAAAATACTGTCCGCCTGGAGAAGGGGAGAGTCTGGACAGCCTGATCAGGCGGACAGGCAGCTTCCTCGATGAACTGAAAGGGAAAAAAGAGTTTGCGGATAAGACAGTTCTGATCTCGACACACGGGGCCGCGTCCCGCGCGCTTCTGGCTAATATTACCGGATGCCCGCGAAGCAGTTTCTGGGGAAAGGGCGTCCCGAAGAACTGTTCTGTTTCGATCATCCGCCTGCTGGACGGCAGATGGATCATCGAAAAAAAAGATGAGGTTTTCTATTGAAGCTGGCCATCAGACAGCATAGAAGAAACGGAAGCATACGCGATTCTATGTGATATTAAACTGCGAACCGGAGGATCGATCGATGAAAACATCTGATTTTTATTATGAACTGCCGAAGGAACTGATCGCACAGGATCCGCTTGAAGACCGGTCGTCATCGCGGCTGCTTGTGCTTGGATTAAAGGATGGTTCCATCGCACACCGTCATTTTACGGATATCACCGAATATCTGCGGGAAGGCGACTGCCTGGTACTGAACAATACAAAAGTAATTCCGGCCCGCCTGTACGGTACACGCAGCGGTACCGGTGCCGCCATAGAGGTGCTTCTTCTGAAGCGGAAGGAACACGATGTCTGGGAGACACTTGTCCGCCCGGGCAAAAAGGCGCGTCCCGGCACGGAAATTATTTTCGGGGACGGAGCGCTGACCGGAGAAGTCATTGATGTTGTGGAGGAGGGAAACCGCCTGATCCGGTTTAAATATGAGGGGATTTTTGAGGAAATTCTCGACCGTCTCGGGCAGATGCCGCTGCCTCCTTATATTACGCATGAATTAAAAGATAAAAACCGCTACCAGACTGTCTACGCAAAGTATGAAGGTTCTGCCGCGGCGCCGACTGCCGGTCTGCATTTCACGCCGCAGCTGCTCGATGTCGTCAGAAAAAAGGGAATCCGCATTGCGGAGGTGACTCTGCATGTCGGTCTTGGAACGTTCCGCCCGGTCAAGACGGAGGACGTCACGCAGCACCATATGCATTCGGAATTTTACAGAATCGATGAGACTGCGGCACAGACCATCAATGAGACCAAAAAGGGAGGCGGCCGCGTGATCTGCGTCGGAACCACAAGCTGCCGGACGATCGAATCCGCTGCCGGCAAAAACGGCCTGTTAGAGCCGTGCAGCGGCTGGACCGATATTTTCATCTATCCCGGCTATCAGTTTAAGGTGCTCGACGGACTGGTCACGAATTTTCATCTTCCGGAATCTACTCTGCTGATGCTTGTTTCGGCCCTTGCCGGAAAAGAACGCGTGCTTGCCGCATACAGGGAGGCTGTAAGGGAAAGATACCGCTTTTTTTCGTTCGGGGATGCCATGCTTCTTTTATAAAACCGCATTCCCCTGTGGAAAAAACCGCCCGCGCAAATAAAATATGTTCAGGAGGCTGACACATGCGATTTCACAACATTACCAAGGATGATATGCTGAACGGAGACGGACTCAGAGTAGTGCTCTGGGTGGCCGGATGCAGCCATTATTGTCAGGAATGTCAGAATCCTATCACCTGGGATCCGAACGGAGGTATCCCGTTTACAGAGGATTCAAAAAAGGAACTGTTTGAAACACTGGGAAAATCCTATATCTCAGGCATCACTTTCAGCGGCGGAGATCCGCTGTATCAGACGAATGAACCTGAAATACTGAAGCTTGCAAAAGAGATCCGCGAAAAATTCCCGGATAAGACGATCTGGCTTTACACAGGAGCCTCCTGGGAAGAGATACAGGATCATGAAATTATCGGCTATGTGGACGTCCTTGTGGACGGAGAATATGTAAAAGAACTGCGCAATACGCAGCTTTACTGGCGCGGCAGTTCCAATCAGAGAGTGATCGACGTCAAAAGAACGCTGCAGGACCGGGAAATACGGCTGCACTGCAGATAAATAATGCCAATCGAGCAGGAGGCGTTTTTTCTCCTGCTCGTCTGCGCGGCCCGGGTGCTGCGTCAGCAGCTGATTTCCCTGTCCGGGCCTGCGCAAAACAGAAAGCCCCGTGCAAAAGAATGCGGTATCCATTCTTCTGTACGGGGCCATTTTAAACCGCATGAAAAAGAAACAAATAGATTTATATTTTCAATATTACTGGAAAAAATCAGACATTAATAAGTTGTTAATATTATAAAAAATAATTGACTTTTATCCTATAATATTATATTATTTATTCAACAAAAAAAGTAATATACTTGGAATCAAATAAAAACAGTTGTAACCAGTTCAATGAGTTTCTCGTCATGAAAGGCAGCTGCAGTGCTCATGACATTCGTATGGACTGTCCAAAAGCCTGGCTGCTTGATGCCTGGCTTTTTTAATTATTCCATCTGTTGTTTTAGTTTTATACATTTACTAATAATATTTTATCTTTTATAATGTTTGCATAAGAAATATTTCTTTGCGCACATGAATATAGTAATAAAGCCATGAGGATGATATCAGTTAAAAAATTAATATTTATGTCTGGCCTCCTTTTCCTTCTGCTGATGCTGTGCGCGGCGGTTTACGAATCCTCGGATTCCGACACACTCACTGCCATGGTTCAGCAGTCCCGGTATTACAGCGGACTTCAGGCCATGATCGAAAAACTGAAAGCTGAGGAAAATATTACGATTGATGTGCAGGTAATACCTGATATGGAATTTCTGAATATGCTTCGCATGAAGCTGAATTCAGGGGAGGCGCCTGATCTGATCGACTACAATATTCCGGCAATTTATGAAATTGTGGATCCCGGGAGGAATTTTGCGGATCTCAGTGATGAGAAATGGGTCAGTCAGCTGATTTCCCCTGAAAATGTAACCTGCGAAGCGGACGGGAAGATTTATGGATTCCCGTTTCTTGGCGTACCCTGCGTACATGGATTTATCTACAACCGCGACGTATTTGCGCAGGCCGGCGCCAAAATTCCGGAAACATGGGACGAGCTGCTTCTGGCATGCGAAAAAATACGCGCGTCCGGTCGTACGCCGGTCTATATGCCAAAGGACAGCTGGGTCGTACAGGCTTTGATGTCAGATAATTTTGCCAAAATCCTTGGAGAAGACGGCGCGCGGGATTTCGCGGCCCGGATTAAGACGGGAGAAGCAAAATGGACGGACATGCCTGAGTTCGCGTCTGTGATTGACAACTACCTTGAGCTTTACAAAAAGGGCTATGTGAATCGGGATTTTGCGTCCGCTTCCTACGAGGATGCCATCGAAGCTGTGGCACAGGGAGATGCGGCCATGCATTTCAACGGCGATTTCTTTGCCGCAAGTGTTCTGGAAGAAAATCCGGATGCTGTTACTGCGGAAACCCCTTATACCATATCTGCTGACCTGGCGGAACACTACTGTGATGTTCATACAGAGGAAGAGACCGAGGAGGATCCGGAAGACGCCCCTGAAGAAGAATCGTCAGAGGATTCCGGCTTCCCGCGTTCTTTCATACCGCCCGCTTCCGAGCGCCGCTAAACATTTTCCGAACGCATCTTCTGTGTGCATCTAAATGAAGCGTT
>CANQEC010000099.1 GCA_947594335.1 uncultured Lachnospiraceae bacterium | reverse complement strand
TCAGCGATCTCAAGGTTGAAATCCTTAACAGCCTCGAAACCATTCGGGTATTTTTTACAGATATGAGATAATGATAAACTTGCCATTTTTTATTCCTCCTAAAATTTTTGTCCTTCTCCAGAAAACTCTGTCGTAAGTAACTGCGTTAAGTATACTAAAAAGCCCGATTTTATGCCATGCCACAACTGTACAAACTTTTTTACTTCATCTTGTTACTTCTGCTTATGAAAAAATTAATATTTATCGTTTTGTAGCACTCTGCTTGAAATTGGCCTTTTGCTATGTGCATTCTGCACAATTTTACCCATTTCTTCCCTCATTCTGAAAAATATTTTAAAGTCTGCGGGACAGCTTCCAGGATCTGATCCGTGCCGCGGAACTGGTATTTTTAAGGGTGTTGTTTTTTCTCTGTAAAGCATGTATACTTAGGAAATCACTATAAACAAGTCAGGAGCTGATGCCTATGAATTTTATTGTTTTAGACCTGGAATGGAACCAGTGTCCTTACGGAAAAACATTTGAAGACAAGCAACTCCCTTTTGAGATCATAGAGATCGGCGCTGTGCGCATTGATGAATCGCGGAAGATCACGGACCGCTTTGGCGAAGTCGTAAAGCCGCAGATCTACACCAGTCTGCATTTCCGCACCAGCGAAGTCGTCAGCCTGCGGAGTATTGACTTCAAAGATGCCAGATTTTTCCCTGAAGTCTTTTCCGATTTCTGGAAATGGTGCGGTGAGGATCCTGTATTCTGTACCTGGGGGCCCTCCGATCTCATTGAACTTCAGCGCAATCTGACTTACCACAACATGGATAATCCTTTTCCCTTCCCTCTGTTTTATTATGATATCCAGAAAATTTTCAGCATTATCTACGAGGACCGCAGGACGAGACGTTCGCTCGAGTATGTTGTCGATTATCTGAAGCTTCCAAAGGAAATCCCGTTTCACGATGCCTTAAGCGACGCCGTCTATACGGCGGAGATTATGAAATACCTGACGGATCAGCAGATTCTCTCCAATTCCTCGATCGACTATTTCCGCACCCCGCAGAACCGCGGCGAGGAGATAAATGTCAAATACCTGACTTATTCAAAGTTTGTCTCCATGCCCTACGACTCCAAAATCCTCGCGATGAAGGACAGGCACGTCACCTCCACCGTGTGTCCCGAATGCAAAAAAGCAGCTCCGAGGACGCTCCACTGGTTTTCCCACGGCTCCCGCAACTACTACTGCATCTCCTGGTGCGAGGAACACGGCTACCTGAAAGGAAAGATCCGGCTGAGACAGCGCAGCGACGGAAAATATTATGTGATCAAAACAATAAAGCCCGTCTCGTTCGAGGAAGTTCTTTCCGTCAAAAAACGCAGAGAATCCAAAAATATAAAGCATACGGATCCGGCCTGAGCCGGATCCGTATGCTTTATCGGGCAGAAGGCGGTTTCCTCCTGCCTGAACGCGCGGCCCGCATGCTGATCGAACAGGAGGCGGCTTTTCCTCCTGCTCGTCTGCGCGGCCCAGGTGCTGCGTCAGCAGCTGGTTTCCATTCCCGGGCCTGCGCGCCAGCAGCTGTTTTTCTGCACGACGGGCCTGCACATAAAATTTCTCTTACTGCATCTGTGATGTTAAAGAACGCAATTTGGATGCAGTGCATCCTCTGCCTGTTATTTTGTATGCTTGAAATTTGCAACAAGTTCTTCCATTTCTTTCAGGAGACAGTCAACCTTGCCGTAGTACGCATCGTTATTGAGAGGATTATCCATCTCCTCCATGATCTCGCTGAGCACCTTGCTGAGCGCCTCGATCCTCTTCTTGCCGCTGCCGTTTTTGTAAAGCAGATAGCGGCTTCTCTCGTTCTCCTCAGGAGTCATCTTTCTCAGATATACCTCCACATTTGGTTTCTCCCCTATATAACGATATGTAATGGAGGGTGAGGCATGATTCAGAAGATTCTGAAGGTAGTAGATATCTCCCGTCGCTTTGTAATATCTCCATGCGAATGTTTTTCTCATGGTCTGAGCACCGATCGAAGTCAGTCCCATGCTCTTTCCGGCGCTCTTGAACGCACGGTAGGCCTGCTCCCTGGACAGAGCGGCCGGCGAACTTGCGTGTCCGAGAATCAGATACGCCTCCGGGTCTTTTCCTTCTGTATAATTATGAATAATTTCCTTAAGCTCCGGAGGAATCATGAAAGTCCTCTTGATATTTTTTGTCCCGATACAGGCCTCGATTGAGTCTTTGTCACGGATGTCCTTGTTTTTAAACTTCAGAATCTCCTGAAGCTGCAGACCTGTACCCACGCCGATCTCAAACATAATGTAATATTTGTCGTCCATCTCGCGCAGTTTTTCCTTAAACTTTTTCAATGTCTCTTCGTCTTTGATTGGTGCCACCCAGTTCATATCTTGTCCTTCCCTTCTTAAAATTAATTATACATGCCCCGATTTATTTAAACGCTCCTGGCGTTCCCTCTCCAACTCAGCCAGCAGATCCTCTGTCTCACGGAGCTTTCTTTCCATAAGTTCAGCTTCCGCGGCAGCCTTCTCTGCCTCAGCCTGTTCCTTTTGCGCCTGCTCTTTCCGCCGCCGCTCCTCTTCCATAACTGCACGAAGCTCCTGTTCGATCTCCGCGGCAGTCATCCGGTCGATCTCCTCTTCGCGCTTCCTGCGTTCGATCTCCTCCTGTTTTCTTCTTTTCTGTATCCTGTAATCAGAAGTACACCGGAAAATCAGTACGACCAGGAACACAAGAATCAGAATCAGCGCCACAAGTCCTGCGGCAGCCGCAGCAAACAAATTGTTTTCAGTGAATTCCAGAAACATTTGGGAACAGGTAACAAAAATACCTGAAATCCATGCGGTCAGATCATCGATACTCTCGATCTGAATATTTCCGCTTACAGATGTCTCCGCAGTCTGATTTATCTCCAGCCATGGAGACGGCTTTTCAAAAAACAGCTGTACCGGCCCGGCGATCGGATAAAACGCGCCCGTCGCCATGCCCGTCGGCCATCCATTGTAACTGTAGGAAATAATTTTCCCCGGCACGCCTTCCCGTGCCTGGACCTCACAGTCAAGGTCCTGCATGGAAACATTCTTCGGCATCGTCACGGAAATTCTGCAGTCGGAAGACGTACTGCGCTTCCACGCGGGAGACTGAAAATCCGATGCGATACCAAAATACCGCAGATTCATTATATCATAAAAATCCGTTTGGGAACTCCCGATTCCGACATTTTTCGTGAGAAATTCGTCAAACCCGTATTCCATGATCTGAGCCGTTTCCTCGTACGCTTTTCCGGCTCCGTTTACACGGAGAACCACCCCGACCAGCCGTTTGCCGTCCTTTTCCCCGAACGTTACAAGCGTGTTCAGGCAGGCTTCCGTATAGCCGTTCTTCCCTCCCGTACACCAGTCGCGGTAATATTCCGTATCAGAATGCATCATATTGTGATGATTCCTGAGATACCTGACTTCCTCGGTGAGATTCGTCTCCGGAATGTCATAATACCGGGTGCCGGTGATCTTGCGGAATATGGGATTCTCATACGCAGCCCGCGCGATCAGCGCCATGTCGTACGCGCACGTGTAATGATCGTCCCTGTACAGGCCGTGCGGATTCGCAAAGTGCGTATTGACACAGCCAAGCTCGGCTGCCCGCGCGTTCATCATATCGGCAAACGCGCTGATCGATCCTGCCATGTACTCCGCCACGCCGTTGGAAATATCGTTTGCGGATTCCAGCATGATCCCGTACGCCGCGTCCAGAAGGGACATTTTCTCACCCGGCTGTATCCCGAGGTGGGAACTCCCCTCCTCCACATCGTAGACAATGGACGAAAACGTGATCGTGTCATCCAGATTGCAGTTTTCCACCAGAAGGAGCGTCGTCATGATCTTCGTAATACTGGCGGGATACTGCTTTGCCGTCGCGTTTTTGCTGTATAAAAAAGTTCCTGTATCCAGATCCATAACTGCCGCTGAGGCAGCTTCTATGGCAGGTCCCTGCGGCCATCCCTGCACTTCATTTGATTCTATCGGATAATAATAGGAATCTGGAATGGGCTCTTCCTCTTCTCCCAGGTCTTCTATCTCTTCCGGGTTTTCTATATTGATATCTGCATCCTCTTCGGAATATATCACTGCCGCCGGAGCCAGAATAAGCAGGAAGAGTATAAGAAAGCGCCTGAACGCCTGTCTCCAGTGTCTCATTCCTTTTCTCCTTACTACTATTCAATCAGCACACACAATGCTAAAACTAAGTATAATTTATTACAATATAAAAATCAAGCCATGATATTCGAAATTGCTGAATTTATTATGGTTTTCTTTCTAAACATTTATTCATGCCCAATGAATTTTTTTCATTCGGATAAATATCACGCCCATACCAGCCAGCAGTAGATATATCCTCCAAGCACGGCTACCAGCGTGAACGGAACGCCGATTTTCAGGAAATCTTTGTTCTTCACCTCATAATTTTCTCTTCGCAGAATCCCGATCGCCGCGATATTGGCCGACGCCCCGATCGGCGTCAGGTTGCCTCCCAGCGTCGCTCCGCACAGCAGACCGAAGTACAGAACCGTCGGATTTACGCCCATCAGCGCCGCGATGTCGGTAATGACCGGAAGCATCGTCGCCACGTACGGAATGTTGTCCACAAACGCCGAGCAGGCCACGGATCCCCACACGATCACCGAATACATCAGGAAAAGATTATCTCCTCCCAGGCGGACAAACAGCCGGCTGATCTGCTGGATCCAGCCCGCGTTGGTGATTCCCTGGATCACGACAAAAAGTCCGGCAAGCAGCAAAAGCGTCTGATAATCGATCTCACTAAACGCCCGCTTTACGTTTTTCGGCCCTCTTTCCCTGATATAGGAATGAACCGCGCCCACGAAAAATACGGATAAGCAGATCACCCCGTTTGTGACCGCCGGTTTCTCCGGGATAAAGGAGGCGCAGATCAAAAGCACGACCGTTCCGACTAGCAGGACGCTCGGGAAATAATTGGTCACCTCGGTTTTGTCGGCTGCGGAAACGGGCTGACGCTGATCGCGGAACAGCATCATGATAACCGGCACGGTCAGCAGCGCGCCGATCTCCACCGCCCAGAAAATGCTCGGCTTTCCGTCCATAAAGAAAAATTCCAGAAAGTCCATGCCGGCATAGCCGCCGAGCATGATGGAGGTCGTATCGCCCACGAGCGTCGCGGCCCCCTGCAGGTTTGAGGAAACCGCAATGCAGATCAGCATGGAAACCGGAGATATCTTCAGCTTTTTTGCGATCGCAAGTCCGACCGGCGCGATCATCAGCACCGTGGCCACATTGTCGATAAACGCGGACACAATGCCCGCGAAGAGGCTCATCGCCACCACGACCCACATGACGTTCGGAGTCTTCGCGAGGATCATCTCCGCCATTCTGTTGGGCATTTTCGACTCGATAAACAAAGAGACCGTTCCCATCGTCCCCGCCAGCATCATGAGCACGTTAAAATCGATCGCGTCTGCCAGAGAACCCGCCGGCACCAGCCCGGTCACAACAAAGATCAGGGCTGTCGCCGCCGCAAAATACGGGCGGTATTTTGAAAAGGAAATCATAAGTACATAGGTAAGGATAAACAAAATCAGTGCTGCCATATTCATATTTATCATGCGGCTGGTTCCTTTCACATATAAAAATAGTAGGGCGGCCGTCCTTAAAGGTACGGCTGTCCTCTGATAGTATACCACATTCAAAATTGTTCGGACATAAAAATCAGTCCGAAAGGTGTATTTTTCGGACTGATTTTTATGTTTTATTCTTTTCTGTAAAATTTCAGCTTTACCGGCTTTTTCCCTGTCAGGGAAACGCTTCTCTCGTCCGGCTGCGACGTCCCCACATAGAAGACAAAGCCGCTGCCGTCCCTTACGCGCTCTCCCTGCTCGCTGACCGTCTTCAGCGCTTCGGGCGATATCCTCAGTTCCGCCTCTTTTTCCTCTCCCGGCAAAAGAGAGATCCGCTTAAAGCCGCAGAGACTGGTATTGGGAACGGCGTTCGGCGATCCCAGGATCTTCACATATACCTGCACGACATCTTCACTTTTTACATCGGACGCGTTTTTTACCCGGGCTTTGATGACGATCTCCTTGTCCGTGGTAGGTTCTTCTGCAAACTCCGCACCCGCAACGAAAATATCCGCGTAAGTACGCCCGTATCCGAACGGATACAGCGCTTCCCCCTCCATATAGCGGTAGGTGCGTCCTTTCATCGAATAATCTGTAAATTCCGGCAGCCCTTCAAGGCTTCTGTAAAACGTGACCGGAAGCTTGCCCGACGGAGAACAGTTTCCGAAAAGCACGTCCGCGACGGCTTTCCCGCCTCTCGCTCCCGGATACCACGCCTGCAGCACCGCGTTTGCGTGCTCCTGCGCATAGCTCAGGTCTATCGCGCTTCCCGCCATCAAAACCACGACAACCGGTTTCCCGACAGCCGTCACCGCCTCGAGAAGCTCCTGCTGCACGGCGGGAAGAGAAAGATCTTTCTTGTCCCCGGAACCCACATGATTTCCGGTATCCATCTCCTCGCCTTCCATGTTCTCATCCAGGCCGACAACCACGACCGTGACATCGCTGTGCTCCGCGACAGTCACCGCTTCAGAAATACGGTCCTGTCTCCACGCCAGTCCCTCCACGCGGTCCTGGTACAGATGGCATCCCTCCGAATACATAACGCGCACATCGTCCCCCGCTTCGTCCTGGATTCCCTCCAGAACGGTGATATACCGGGATGCCGTGCCGTGATAATTTCCGATCAGGGCAATCCTGCTGTTGGCATTCGGTCCCACAACGCCGATCGTCTTCAGATTTTCCTTCTTGAGCGGCAGCGTTCCGTCGTTTTTCAGCAGCACCATGGATTTCCGCGCCGCTTCCACGGCCAGCTCCAGATGCTCCCTGCACTCCACTTTCTCATAGGGGATTTCGTCGTACTCGCTGCCGTCGAACAGCCCCAGCAGGAACCGCGTGGTCAGCGCGCGCTCCGCGGCCCTGGTGATCTCCTCCTCCGTGACCAGCCCTTCTTCGTACGCGGCCATCAGGTGAAGATAGGTGTTTCCGCAGTTGATATCACATCCGTTTTTCAGCGCGAGCGCCGCCGACTCGCGCGCGTTCGCCGTCACATGATGCTCCTCGTGGAAATCGCGGATCGCCCAGCAGTCGGACACAACATGCCCCTCGAATCCCCATTTCTCTCTCAGTATATCATGGAGAAGCGTTTTGCTGCCGCAGCATGGCTCGCCGTTGGTGCGGTTGTAGGCGCCCATGACCGCCTCCACTTTCGCTTCCTTTACCAGCGCCTCAAAAGCAGGGAGATACGTCTCCCACATGTCCTTTTTCGTCGCGGCGGCGTCAAACTCATGGCGCAGATCCTCCGGTCCCGAATGTACCGCGAAATGCTTTGCGCATGCCGCCGCCTTCAGGACCTCCCCGTCGCCCTGCAGCCCTCTGACAAAGCCGACGCCGAGCCGGCTCGTCAGATACGGGTCTTCCCCGTAAGTCTCATGTCCCCGCCCCCATCTGGGATCGCGGAAAATATTTATGTTGGGCGACCAGAAAGTCAGTCCCTTGTAGATATCTCTGTCCTCATGCTTTGCGGCCTCGTTGTACTTTGCGCGGCCTTCCGTGGCGATCACATCCCCGATCGCCTGCATCATGTCCTCGTCGAACGACGCCGCCATGCCGATTGCCTGCGGGAACATCGTCGCCGTTCCTGCCCTGGCCACCCCGTGAAGGGCCTCGTTCCAGTAATTGTAAGCCGGCACCCCGAGACGTTTTACGGGAGCCGCGTCATAGCGAAGCTGCGACGCCTTCTCCAGAACCGTCATCTGGCTGACCAGTTTTTTCGCCTTTTCTCTGGCTTTTTTCCTGTCGGGCATTTTTCCTCCTTACTGTGAAAGGGGCTGTCGAAAAATATGTCACAAAGGGTTTATTATTCCGACAGTCCCCCTTCCTCACATTTTATGTTTAAAACACTCTGATCTCTTTCTCCCTCTTCTCAAAGGGCCCCGCCAGCGGATTGACCGCGCGG
>CANQEC010000098.1 GCA_947594335.1 uncultured Lachnospiraceae bacterium | reverse complement strand
CAGCACCATGTGCTTCTGGCCGGGCAGGAGACGGCGACGACCGGATTTGAACACTGCAGATACGGCCTGCAGATCAGCGATTTGTACCGCTTTGTCCGCAAGGTGCTGGAGAAGCATGACTGGAATCCGCGGCTTGGCATGAGGATGCTGGATCAGTACACGGGAATCCGGCCCATCTCCGGGGAGGAACGCCGTCTGTTTTATCTGAAGATGCTGTATCCTGAGAAATTCCGCAAGCTGGCAAACTATTATCTGGAGAGCAATAAGGCCTGGATTTCGAGGCGGTTCCTCGACAAGCTGGAGCAGCAGAACCGGCAGCAGGAGGCGCGGAACGCGTTTGTAAAGACGCTGCGATAGAAGTCCATATAATTAGTCATTCATGAGTTGAATTCCAGAGACAGGTGTTACGAAAGACCACGGATCGCTTCGTGCTTACGCACTCCCGCGGTCTGCATGAAGTCAGGAGGACGAAAGACCACGGATCGCTTCGTGCTTACGCACTCCCGCGCTCCTGCATGCATTCGCAAATCGCAGTGCTCATTTCATTCGCACTGCTGTTTTGCTCATACATGCTGACGTCTCTCATACAGAAACAGACAGGCAAATAAATTTGCCGGCTGTTTCTGTATGAGAGACTGGTCTTTCTGGAAAAATCCAGAAAAAGAGGTTCCCTTTTACTGCGTTTGGAGATATAATAAGTACATTGAGGCCTGTCGCGGCGTGGGCAGGACGGCGGGCTTTGCAGACAGATATTTTTTGGAAATACCAGGAGGATTTTTACATGGAAGATTACAGAAAAGCGTATGAAGAGTGGCTGTCAAATCCGTATTTTGACGAGGCAACGAAAAATGAGCTGAGGGCGATCGCGGACAACGAGGACGAGATCAAAGATCGTTTCTATACAGGTCTTGAGTTTGGTACGGCGGGATTAAGAGGTGTGATCGGAGCCGGAACGAACCGTATGAATCAGTACGTGGTTCAGAAGGCGACGCAGGGACTCGCGAATTATATTCTGGGTGTCGGAAAGCAGGCGCAGGGTGTGGCGATTGCTTACGATTCCAGACATATGTCCCCGGAATTTGCCGATTTCTCGGCGCTCTGCCTGGCGGCCAACGGGATCAAGGCCTATGTGTTTGATTCTCTGCGCCCGACGCCGGAGCTTTCTTTCGCGGTTCGTACGCTTGGCTGCGTGGCCGGAATCAATATTACCGCGAGCCACAATCCGTCGGAGTACAACGGATACAAGGTTTACTGGGAGGACGGAGCCCAGATCACACCGCCGCATGATACGGGAATCATGGCGGAAGTGAACAAGGTGCCGGATTATACCTCAGCGAAGACAATGGATAAGGACGCGGCGATCGCGGCGGGACTGTACGAGGTGATCGGCCAGAAGATCGACGACGCGTTCATCGGCTGCCTGAAGAAGCTTGTGCTTCATCCGGAAGTGATCAAGGCGGAGAGCGCCAATCTCAAGATCGTCTATACGCCGCTGCACGGCACGGGAAATCTCCCGGTCAGACGTGTGCTGAAGGAACTCGGTTTTGAGCATGTCTATGTTGTGAAGGAACAGGAGCTGCCGGACGGCGACTTCCCGACCGTGAGCTACCCGAACCCGGAGGCGAAGGAAGCGTTCGCGCTTGGCCTGAAGCTTGCGAAGGAAGTGGACGCGGATCTGGTTCTCGCAACCGACCCGGACGCGGACCGTCTCGGCGTCTACGCGAAGGATTCAAAGACCGGCGAGTACCATTCTCTGACCGGAAATATGTCCGGCTGTCTGCTTGCGGACTATGAGATCGGACAGACGAAGGCTGTGAAGGGACTTCCGGAGGACGGCGTTCTGATCAAAACGATCGTTACGACAAATATGGCGGATGCGATCGCGAAATACTATGGGACAAAGCTGATCGAGGTTCTGACCGGCTTCAAATATATCGGACAGCAGATCCTCGGTTTTGAGGAGAGCGGAAAAGGCACTTATCTCTTTGGTTTTGAGGAGAGCTACGGCTGCCTGATCGGAACACACGCGAGAGACAAGGATGCGATCGTCGCCACGATGGCGCTTGCTGAAGCGGCTGCGTTCTACAAAGCACAGGGCAAAACGCTCTGGGATGCGATGATCGAACTGTATGAGCGTTATGGCTATTATAAGGATGATATCAAGTCCATCACGCTGAAGGGGATCGAGGGACTTCAGAAGATCCAGGAGATCCTTGAGACTCTGCGCAAAAATCCTCCGAAGGAGATCGGCGGTTATAAGGTGACCTCCGTGCGCGACTACAAGGCGGATACGATCACGGACGTCGTGACAGGCGAGGTGAAGCCGACCGGGCTTCCGAAGTCGAACGTACTTTATTATGATCTCACGGATGACGCGTGGCTGTGCGTGCGTCCGTCCGGTACAGAGCCGAAGGTGAAATTCTACTACGGAATTAAGGGAACTTCACTTGGGGATGCAGATGCGAAATCAGCGGCGCTCGGCGAGCAGGTTCTCGCGATGATCAACGAAATGCTGTAGGATCTTTTCGCGGGATGGCGGATGCGTGAACCATAACTGTAGTGTCGCTTGGTATGCAGGACAGGAACGGAAAATTCCTTGACAAACAGATGATATCATTATATAAATATTAGCGGGACTTTCAGACGAATCAGTAGGGACATGCCGGAAATAAAAAAGCAGGACGGTCTTTGGACATGCAGACGCCATCCGGTATATGGAGAACAACTCACAGGAGGAATTAGAATGAACAAGGCAGAATTAATAGCTGCAGTTGCAGAGAAAACGGAATTGTCAAAAAAGGACGCGGAGAAGGCCCTGAAGGCTTTTACGGACGTTGTTGCGGAAGAGCTCAGGAAGGGAGATAAAGTACAGCTGGTTGGTTTTGGAACTTTTGAGGTATCCGAGCGTGCCTCCAGAGAAGGCAGAAATCCGCAGACCGGTGAGACGATGACGATCGCCGCTTCCAGAACGCCGAAGTTCAAGGCAGGAAAAGCGCTGAAGGACATGATGAACGAAAAATAAACAGCCGCGATCCGTAATATGAACGCGAAAGCGGGTGCCGTCCGGGCTGCGGCGGCAGAAATAAAACAGTCGTAATTGTGCGATATGAACCGGGGAACCGGGTGCGGGCAGGTGCCGGAACGGGCATCTGCCCCCTTTTACGTATGACGGGCATGCCCGCGTAAGGAAAATTGCCACTGGCGCAGCGCACGGGCCGCGTAGAGGCCAGAAGGAAAAAAGTTATGTTTTGGGGAGGTATGGAAATGCGTCTTGACAAATATCTGAAGGTATCACGTCTGATCAAGAGAAGGACGGTGGCAAACGAGGCCTGCGACACGGGCAGGGTCCTGCTCAACGGGAAGCCTGCAAAGGCGTCTGCGTCCGTGAAGCAGGGAGATATTCTGGAGATTCAGTTCGGAAGCCGGACTGTGAAGGCGGAAATCCTGAACATCCAGGAAACTGTGAAAAAAGAGGCGGCGCAGGAAATGTACCGCTATCTGTGACAGCGGACTGTGATTAAAAACAGCTGCCCTTGCGGACGCCGGATATCCGTGAATCCGCGTTTCAAAAGACAGACGATCTTTTGCATAACCGGGCTGTGCGGCACATAAGCTGTAAAAACGGGGTATTCTGGAGCGCAGCGCATATTATTATGGAAGAAACAAGAACGGGAAAGCCGCATCAGATTTTTTGGAAAGAGAGAAAGCAGGGAAGCGTGACCGGGGTGATTGATGTCGTTTCCTTTGACGAATCGGCAGTTCTTCTTGAGACGTCTCTTGGGATGCTCACTCTGAAGGGCAAAGAGCTTCATATCAGCAGACTGTCGCTTGAGACGGGGGAAGTCGATATGGAGGGAACGATCGACAGTATGGTGTATTCCGGGAGCGGACCGGCCGCGAAAGGCAGCTTCCTGAAAAGGATGTTCCGATGATGAGCCAGGTAATCCGGCAGGAGGCCCTGGTTTTCCTGGCGGCGGTTCTGCATGGGTTTTGTCTTGCGCTTGTCTATGACCTGCTCCGTGCCCTGCGCCGGGTTTTCGCGCACAGCTCTGCCGCGGTCTCCGCGGAGGATTTTCTGTTCTGGATAGCGGCCGGATTTCTCACCTTCTGCCTGCTCTTTCTGAAGACAAACGGTGTTATACGGGGATACGTCGCGGTGGGCGCGGCTCTGGGAGTGCTGATCTATCTGAGTATGTTCAGCCGATTTGTTCTGTGGATCGTGACGGGGATCCTGGGCGGCATCCGGACCGCGGTAAAAACAGCGGGAAAGATGATCCAAAAAGCCCAAAGAGCATCCGGCAAAGCGGTGAAATGGATTGTCCGAAAAGCGCTGCGGCCGGTCGGATGGGCGCTGGGCTGTGTGTTGCGGCCGGTCAGGCGGGCGAAAAATGTACTATTTTGTCGATTAAACGCGTATAAAAAAATTAAGAAAAGAATTGAAATTATAGGAAAAAAAGTATACAATAGAAACATAGACAATAAGATTCCGGCGCCGCCGGGGAGGAGACGGCAGCAGCGCAGGAATATCAGATAAATACGGGAAGACAGATATAAGGGGTAGGAGAATGATTCGAGGGAAAGGAAAGCGTATCAGGAGGAGCAACAGGCGCGGAATGATGGGGATCGCTGTGGTTGTGCTGGTGCTTTTGGTCGTGCTTCAGATCCAGAGCCAGAAGCTGATCATAAAGAATAACGGCTACAGGGTTCAGAAAGAGGATCTTGAGCAGCAGATCAAGGATGAGGAGGTCCGTGCGGGAGAGATCCGGGATCTTCAGAAGTACATAGATTCCGATGAATATATTGAAAAGATCGCCCGGGATAAGCTTGGACTGGTTTACAGGGACGAGATCATTTTTAGAGCCGAAAACTGAGCTGCCGTACCACATGTGGTGCGGCATTTTTTTCATGATTTCCGCTCCGATTCCGACAGAACCCGCGGATGAAACAGTGTATAATGTGGGATACATGATTTCAAGGAGGGGCTGCGGATGAGAGAATGGAGGACGGCGGGAAACGCGGTGCTGTTTCCGGAGCAGGAGCAGCTGAACAAATATGCGGACGCTTTTTACGGACTTGCGAAACTGTTTCAGGACATGCCATGCCAGAAAGAGAAGCTTGGGGACGATGGCCTGCAGGAGATTTTTGAGGAGACAAGAGAGCTGGTGTGCCGGCGCTGCGGACGCGAGGCCCGCTGCTGGGGGAACGATTACTTTGCGAGCTGCAGGATGCTCTACGAGATGGCGAAAGAGACGGAGCAGGACGGAATTTCAGAGGAGCTGGTGCAGGAGATGTACGAGCAGTGCGGACATGCCGGCGAGATCGCGGAAGCGCTGACGCAGAGCTGTATGCGGGCAAGGCGGGAACTTCTCTGGAATAACCGTGTCCTTGAACTGCGGACAGCAGTGGGGGAGCAGATCTTTCAGACGGCGGAGCTGATGCGGCGGACGGCCGCCAGCTTTGAGGAGATCACGGGGGAACGGCAGGATGTCTGGAGAAAGCTGCGCCGCAATCTGAATTATCTGAAGGTGCGGATCGAGAGTCTGAGGATTTTCCGGTGCGCCGGGGGAAGGACCGAGATCTTTATGACGCTGCGGGCGGCGCAGAACGTGTGCGTGTCCGCCAGAACGATAGCCGAGATTCTCACGGAATGCTGCAGCGAGCAGATGTGTCCGGCCAGGGACTGCCAGGCCGCGGTGCAGCGGGAATGCGCCAGCTTCCATTTTGTTCCGGATACGAAATATCAGCTTCTCTGCGGGATTTCGAGCATAACGAAAGCCGGGGAGGTCGTCTCGGGCGACAATTTTTCCTTTCTCCAGAAAGAAAACGGGCAGGTGGTGATGAGCCTGACGGACGGCATGGGATCGGGGATTGAGGCGTTTCGGGAAAGCGAAAAAGTGATCGAACTGCTGGAGCAGTTTCTTGAAGCGGGATTTCCGCAGGAGACGGCAGTCCGCATGATCAACTCCTGCATGCTGCTGCAGGACCGGAGCCAGGTGTTTTCGACGATTGACCTGTGTATGGTGGATCTTCACCACGCCACCTGCGATATGATAAAATCGGGAGCCGCCGCGACCTTCTTAAAGCGCGGAGAAGAGATCGAGATCATCCGCGCGGATACTTTCCCGACCGGAGTTCTCTGGCAGTCAGATTACGAAAGCCATCACAGAAAACTTGAGCCCGGGGACGCGGTCATTATGATGACAGACGGAGTGATCGAGGCCGTGCCGGAGCCGGGACGCGAGGAAACCATGAAAAGTCTGATCTTAAAGGCCGCGCACCCGAACGCGAGAGAATTTGCGCGCAGGCTGATGGAGAAGGTATACCTGATGCAGCGGATGGTGGCCGGGGATGATATGACCGTACTGGTCGGAGAGATATGGAGCAAGCAGGAAACCGTCGATTTTTAGAGAAATTCCGGGGCGGGGGCTGCCTTTTCATGGAAGAAGACTCTTTTTCGGTGTGGCGGCATGATTTTTCAGATAAAGCTTTCGTATCGGGCATGGCTGGAGCTGTCAGGCAAAAACGACAAAACCTTCGTGTCGGACATGGCTGAAGCTCTCAGGCAAAAACGACAAAACCTTCGTGTCGGACATGGCTGGAGCCGTCAGGCAAAAACGACAAAACCTTCGTGTCGGACATGGCTGAAGCTGTCAGGCAAAAAACGATAAAGCTTTCGTGTCGGGCATGCCTGGCGTCATCAGATAAAAACGATAAAATTTCCCTGCCCGCGGGCAGAGATGGCAGGTGCGGAGATGCAGAATATTATCGGGACAATAAAAAAGTACGGCATGATAAAAAGCGGAATGCATGTTCTGGCGGGAGTGTCAGGAGGGGCGGATTCCGTCTGCCTTCTGGCGGCGCTTATGGAGTTCCGGCGGGAGTGTCCTTTTGAGGTGACGGTCGTGCATGTGGAGCATGGGATCCGGGGCGAGGAGAGCCTTGGAGACGCGGATTTTGTGCAAAAGCTGTGCGAAAAGCTTGGGGCGGACTGCCAGATCAGACATGTTGACGCGCCCGGGGAGGCGCAGGCGCGCGGACTTTCGCTTGAGGAGGCGGCGCGCACGCTCAGATATGAGGTTTTCGAGCAGGTGCGCGCGGAGACGAAAGCGGATGTGATCGCGGTAGCGCACAATGAAAACGATCAGGCAGAGACCGTTCTGTGGAACCTGATCCGCGGCAGCGCCCTGAAAGGGCTGGGCGGGATCAGGCCGGTCAGAGGCAGTATCATCCGGCCGCTGCTGTTTACCCCGCGGGAGCGGATCGAACAGATCCTTGTGGAGCGTGGGCTTAGCTGGCGCACAGACCGGACAAACCTGGAAACCGAATTTACAAGGAACCGGCTGCGTCTGGAAGTACTGCCCTATTTTGAACAGCATTTAAATAAGAAGACAGTGGAACACATCGCGGAGACGTCCGCCCGGCTGCGCGAAGCCTGGCAGTTCATGGAAGGACAGGTGAACCGTGCGGCGAAGGACTGTATCGTGGGCGGGGCGGAAGAGGCTGTTTTGTTGCCGGAGGAGGGAAAAAGCTGCATCACAGGCGAGCCGGAGAAAAAAGGAAGCCGTATCGGGAGCGAGCCAGAAGAGAGAGAGGATCGCATCGCAGGCGAGTCGGAGGAGAAAAAAACTCGTATCGCAGGCGGGCCGGAAGAGGGAAAGGATCGCAAAATTCTCCTGCGCCTGGAGCCTTTTTTCAGGGAAGACGATTATCTGCAGGGCGAGATCCTGCGAGAATGCGTCAGGCGCTGTGCGGGCGGCACAGGACTCAAGGATATCGGAAAAGTTCATATTGAAATGATAAGAAAGCTGGCGAAGATGCCCTGCGGGAAGCGGCAGGATCTTCCGGGTGGGATCACGGCAAGCCGGAGAGAGGGAGTTATCCTTTTTGAGAAAAAAAATTCGCGGGGGAAAGAGCGCACGGTCAAAGTCCAAAGCGAAACGGACGAAAGAACAGGCCAGGAGCTTTTGCGAAAGAAGGAGCATCTGGCCGCTCTGCCCGTCCCTTCTTCCGAAGAATATCTGATCAGTCTGAACGGATGTGTGAAAATCGGCGGCATGACCGTGATCACGCGCGTCATCCCGCGGGAAATGTTTGATGAAAATCTTCTTATTTTACCAGAAAAAAAGTATACGAAATGGCTGTCGTGTGATACAATAAAATGTAATGTATA
>CANQEC010000097.1 GCA_947594335.1 uncultured Lachnospiraceae bacterium | reverse complement strand
TGGAGATGCGCACGAATTTGAAGCGGAAAAATGCCGCTTGAGCGGCACAAATTCGGCGCAGGGAACGAGCAAAACGAAAATCGTTTTGTCGTTCCCTATAAAATTTAGATGACAGAAATTTTTCAGGAGGATAATATTTCATGGGATATTTTGATTACGCAAAGGTAAAGGATCCGCGCTTTTTCCGCGAGAACCGGCTGGATGCCCATTCTGGGCACAGTTTTTACGCCTCAGTCGAGGAAGTGCGAAACGGACGCAGCAGTTTTGTGTATTCACTGAATGGATTGTGGAAATTTTCATATGCGGTTAATTATGAGAGTGCGGTCAAAGGCTTTGAAAGAGTTGATTTTGACTGCAGGCCATGGGCGGATATCCGTGTGCCGGCTCATATTCAGATGGAAGGATACGACATTCCCCAGTATGTCAATGTGCAGTATCCGTGGGATGGCAGGGAAGAGATCAGGCCGGGACAGATTCCGGAATATTTTAATCCGACCGCGAGCTATGTGAAATATTTTACGGTTCCGGATTCCATGAAGGGCAAACGCGTGTTTATATCTTTCCAGGGTGCCGAGAGCGCGCTGGCGCTCTGGCTGAACGGACAGTATGTGGGCTACAGTGAGGACAGCTTTACTCCGTCGGAGTTTGAGCTGACGCCGTATCTGACTGAGGGAGAAAACAAACTTGCGGCGCAGGTTTTCAAATGGAGCGCCGGAAGCTGGTGCGAGGATCAGGATTTCTTCCGCTTTTCCGGAATTTACCGCGACGTTTACCTTTATGCCATTCCGTCTGTGCATGTGAGTGATGTGCGGATCCGTACGCTGCTGGACGATGCGTTTGAGAATGCTGAGCTGTCCGTGCGCCTGCGGACGGTGGGAAGCGGGAGAGCGTCTCTGCGTCTGATGGACGGGGAGGCGGAGATCTGTGCGTATGAGATGGAGATCGAGAGCGCGGAAGAAGAAAACGCGGCGCAGGACGGCGGCGATGCGGCGTGTACTGAGATCAGCATGAGTGTTGCGAATCCCGCTCTCTGGAGCGCAGAAGATCCGAAACTGTATCAGCTCTGGATTACGCTGTCGGATGAAAAAGGAACTGTCACGGAGGTTATCTGCGAGCAGGTCGGGTTCCGCCGCTTTGAGATGAAGGACGGGCTGATGCAGCTCAACGGGAAGCGTATCGTCTTCAAGGGTGTGAACCGCCATGACTTCAGTTCAAGGACGGGGCGCGCCATCTCAGCGGCTGAGATTGAAAAAGATATCATAACCATGAAGCGCAGCAACATCAACGCGATCCGGACAAGCCACTATCCGAATACGCAGGTGCTTTATGATTTGTGTGACCGCTACGGTCTGTATATGATCGCCGAGACGAATATGGAATCGCACGGGACGTTTGAACCGTATGAGAGAGGGGCCTGCGGGACGGACTATGTTGTTCCGTACGACCATGAGGAGTGGCTGGACGTGATGCTGGACCGCGCAAATTCCGCGTTCCAGAGGGATAAGAATCATCCGTCGATCCTGATCTGGTCCTGCGGCAACGAATCCTACGGAGGGAAGGTCATCTATGAGATGTCTCAGCTGTTCCGCCGCGAGGACCTGACGAGGCTGGTTCATTATGAGGGCGTTCTGCATGACCGCCGCTACAACGAAACGAGCGACATGGAGAGCCAGATGTATCCCTCCGCCGCCTCGATCCGTGCGTTCCTTGAGAAGGATCGCAGCAAGCCGTTTATTTGCTGCGAGTACACGCACGCAATGGGAAATTCGTGCGGAGGTATGCATAAATATACGGAGCTGACCGAGACAGAACCGCTGTACCAGGGCGGCTTCATCTGGGATTTTATTGATCAGACGATCACGAAGAAGGATCGTTACGGAAATGAGTTTGAAGCGTACGGAGGGGATTTCGGCGAGCGTCCGACCGATTACAATTTCAGCGGAAACGGCATTGTGTACGGAGGAGAGGACCGCGCCGGGTCTCCGAAACTGCAGGATGTAAAGTTTAATTATCAGAATATTTTGGTTATTCCGGGCAAAACGGAGATGACGGTGAAAAACAGGAACCTGTTTTTGAATACGAACCGCTATGAATGCCTTGTGACGCTGGAAAAAGACGGCAGGAAGATCTGCGGCAGAAGCATGGAGGTCTTTCTCGGGCCGCTTGACGAGGGGACGTTTGAGCTTCCGGTCGAGGAACAGACGGAACCGGGAGAGTATACGGTGACGGTATCCTTCTGTCTGAAGCATGATACCGCATGGGCTCCGGCCGGCCATGAGGTGGCGTTTGGGCAGTATGTATATAAGGTGGAAGCGGCAGATTATGAGGCAGTATCCGGACAGAGTGCGCATAAGGCGAAGCAGATGGGAATTGAGAACTGCTGCAGGCAGATCTGCACAGAAACCGCATCGAAGCTCCATGTGATCCGCGGCTATCACAACCTTGGTGTGCGCGGCGATCATTTTGACGCTCTGTTTTCTTATCAGAGCAATGGCATGGTGTCCTACCGGTACGGCGGAAAAGAAATGCTGAAGGCGATGCCGAAGCCGGCCTTCTGGCGCGCGCCGGTCGATAATGACGACGGAAACTCCATGATGAGAAGATATGGACAGTGGAAGCTTGCGGATCTGTACGCGGCGTCGAAGTGTCCCGCGGGTCCGTCCTCGGTTCCCGCGGTCATGGAGTATGAGAACTGCGTAAAGATCACTTACACTTATCCGCTGCCGACGAAGCCGGAGGCCTCCTGCCAGATGGAATATATGGTATTTGCGGACGGCACGGTTCAGGTCAGACTGATTTATGACGCGGTGCCGGAGCTCGGGGATATGCCGCTGTTTGGCGTGCAGATGAAGCTTGACGCGGACTACGACCGCCTGGAATGGTATGGGCTGGGACCGCAGGAGACGTACGCGGACCGATGCAGGGGCGCGAAGCTTGGCATTTACAAAAGCCGTGTGAAGGATGGTCTCGCGAAGTATCTGACTCCGCAGGAATGCGGCAATAAGATGGGCGTCCGCTGGGCGAAGGTGACGGATGCGAGAGGACGCGGCCTGCTTTTTGCCGGGGATCAGATGGATTTTTCCGCTTTGCCGTACACGGCGCATGAGCTGGAGAATGCCGCGCACTGGTATGAGCTTCCGCAGGTGCATTATACGGTTGTCCGCGCCGCGATGCGGCAGATGGGCGTCGGAGGCGACGATTCCTGGGGAGCCCGTCCGCTGCCGGAATATCTGATAAACGCGCAGGGGCGGATGGAGTTTGCGTTCTGCTTTAAAGGGATTTAGCACTGCAGGATAAAGACGCCGCAAAGGAAAAACGTTTCCGGACAGGATTTTTTGAAAGGGTTTGTCCGGACAGGTTAAAGGTGAAATGACATGAAGGTTGTTTTGAAAAATCTTACAAAAAAATTCCCTTCCCGCAGGGGAAAAAGGCGCGGGGAGGTCACGGCGGTTGATAATTTCAGCTTTGAGATACCGGACGGGAAGCTGGTCGGGCTGCTTGGGCCGTCAGGCTGCGGAAAGAGTACGATACTGAATCTGCTCTGCGGTCTGGAGCGGCCGACGAGCGGCCGGATCTTTTTCGGGGAGGATGATGTGACGGATCTCCCGGCGGAAAAGAGAGGCGTGGGCATGGTGTTTCAGAACTATGCGCTCTATCCGCATCTGACCGTGCTGCAGAATATCCTGTTTCCTCTGGAAAATCTGAAGGGCGCCGAAAAGCTTTCCAGGGCAGAGATGCGGTCGCGCGCCAATGAGGCGGCCAGACTCGTTCAGATTGACGAGCTGATGGACCGAAAGCCGGGAGAACTTTCCGGCGGCCAGCAGCAGCGCGTGGCGATCGCGCGTGCCCTGGTGAAAATGCCGCGCATTCTTCTGATGGACGAGCCGCTCTCCAATCTCGACGCGCGGCTGAGGCTGCAGACGAGGGAGGAGATCCGCCGTATACAGAGGGAGACAAAGATAACGACCGTTTTTGTGACGCATGACCAGGAGGAGGCGATGAGCATTTCCGATGTGATCGTCGTCATGAAGGAGGGAGTCGTCCAGCAGATCGGAAAGCCGCAGCAGATTTATGACGATCCGGTGAATCTGTTTGTCGCGAAGTTTCTCGGAACTCCTCCGATCAATGTGTTTCGCGGCAGCGTAAAGGACGGAAGGCTCTGGATCGGCGGGGAGGATATTCTTGGTGTTTCCGGCGTTTCTGACCGGGAAGTTTATGTCGGGATACGCCCGGAAGGGCTTGTTCCTGTACCAGAAACGCAGTCTGACAAAGGTTCCGGCGGCACATTTCCGATTCCGGACGGACCAAAGCGAAGAAGTGCCGGCAAGGAGGAAGAACGTATCGGTTTGCCGCCGCGCCCGGCACAGGGGTCTGGCACAGGTACAATCCCCATGTCCGGCCTGCAGGGAACGTTTTCGTGCCGACTGTCCGGTGTGGAGGTGATGGGGCGCGAGATCAGTGTCGCCGCAGTCCATGAGGCGTCAGAAAGCCCAATGATCCGGGCGGTGATCAGCGCGGAACAAAAGGAGGATCTGACATCTGATGTGATCCGGTTTGGCGTCAGGACGGATAAGGTGTTTCTGTTTGACCGGGAGACAGAAAGGCGGATCACTGCCGTCTGCAGGCCGCTCGGGCGCAGGGAATGAACAGTTCTGCCCCGGATGGCGCGGCGGTGAGCTGTGAGCCGCGGGTCCGGGCGGATAAGGAGTTGAAAATGGACAAAAAAGAGATGAAGGGCTGGCTGTATCTGCTGCCGGCGATCCTGTTTCTGGGATTTTTCATGGTGTATCCTCTGATCGATGTGCTCGTCTATTCCTTTGAGGAGGGCTATAATTTTGCTTCCCAGACATATTACGGCACAGGTTTGTATAATTATTCCTATGTGTTGCATGATCCGTATTTTCTGCAGGCGCTGAAAAATACATTTATTCTGGTGATCGTTACCGTACCGCTTTCCACGGCGGCCGCGCTTCTGATCTCCGCGGGGCTGAGTTCGATTAAACCGCTCCGCAGCCTTTACCAGACGATCTATTTTCTGCCGTATGTGACGAATACGCTGGCTGTCGGCCTTGTATTTATGATTCTGTTCCGGAGGACGCCTTACACGGACGGTTTTGTGAATCTGATCCTCGGCTGGTTCGGCGCAGGGCCGGTTGACTTTATCGACGGCCCGTACCCGGCCAAAATGTTTGTGCTGTGTCTGTACACGATCTGGGTGGTCATGCCGTTTAAGATACTGATTCTGACGAGCGCGCTGGCCTCCGTCAATCAGGAGTATTACAACGCCGCGAAGGTGGACGGAACATCAAAATTCCGGATCTTTATGAGAATCACGCTTCCGATGATCTCCCCGACGCTGGTTTATCTGATCATCACAGGATTTATCGGCGCATTCAAAGCGTACAGCGACGCAGTCGCTCTGTTCGGGACGAACCTGAACACGGCGGAGATGAATACGATCGTCGGCTACGTCTATGATATGCTCTACGGCAGCAGCGGCGGGTATCCGTCGTACGCTTCGGCGGCCGCAATCCTGCTGTTCGTCATTGTGCTGACGATCACCTGTATTAATCTGATGGTCTCGGGGAAGCATGTGCATTACGGTTCGTAGATGGAAGAAATTAACAGGAACTGCCCGGCAGACCGAAAGGAGGCGTATCCTTTTTATGGAAATATCAGAAGAGAAGGAGCAGCATTATATGGAGCAGCATAAAAATACCGGAGACGAGTTTAAAAAAATTGAGAGATCCGACCGCCTGCGCAGGAAGGTCCTGAAGACGTTCACATACGCGGGGCTGACCTTCTGGGCCCTCGTGGTGCTGTTTCCGTTTTACTGGATGGTGCTGACCTCCGTGAAAAGCTACAGCTCCTACAATTCAGAGTATATCCCGAAATTATTCACCTTGTCCCCGACACTGCAGAATTATAAGGAAGCGTTTACCGCGGTGCCGCTGGCAGGATATTTTCTGAACACGGTTATTTTTGCCGTTGTGACGACAATGCTCATGCTGATTGTGACGGTGCTTGCGGCGTTTGCCTTTGCGCGGCTGAATTTTCCGGGAAAGCATCTTGCGTTTACGCTGCTGCTCTCGCTGATGATGATCCCGAATGAGCTGGTGGTCATCACGAACTATGTGACGATCACAAATCTGGGACTGCGCAGCACGTTCACCGGACTGATCCTGCCGTCTGTCTCATCGGTCTTTTACATTTACCTGCTGAAGGAGAATTTCGAACAGGTGCCGGATCAGCTCTACTATGCGGCGAAGGTTGACGGAACGTCCGATCTGAAATATCTGCGGAAGGTTCTGGTGCCGATCTGCAGGCCGACGATCGTGACGATCACGATCCTCAAGGCGATCGAGTGCTGGAATTCCTATGTGTGGCCGCGGCTGATCACGGACGATGAGAAATATTTTCTCGTCTCAAACGGAATCCAGGAGATCCGTGAGAACGGGTTCGGGCGCGAAAATATCCCGGCGATGATGGCGGCCGTCGTGGTTATCTCCGTACCTTTGATCGTTCTCTTCCTGCTGTTTCGGAAGGTGATCATGGAAGGTGTGTCCAGGGGAGGAACGAAAGGATAAAATGGGTATCCCGGCGGGAGCGCCAGAGGGAAAAGGATGCGTGATTGGAGGTACGAAGGGATGAGACAGATATTTCGTCAGGAGTCTGGCGGAGAAAATCCAGGAAGAAAAATTCCGGAGGGAAATTTTGAGAAGGCCAAAAGAAAACAAACGGCAGTCAGAAGATCGGCGCTTCTTCTTGCGGCGGTTCTGCTGTGTGCGTTTTTCCTGTCCGGCTGTCATGGAAAAATAGGGAAAAGCACGTTTAAACTCCCGAAGGAATTTGATGATTTTGAAAAGATCGAGCTTACGTTCTGGGCGAAGAATGATACAAACAAAACGCAGACCGACATTTATGAGAAAGCGATCGCTGATTTTGAACAGCTGTATCCGAACGTCACGGTAAATCTGCGCCTGTACACGGATTACGGGAAAATTTACAATGATGTTATCACAAATATCTCGACGAACACGACGCCGAATGTCTGCATTACTTATCCGGATCATATCGCGACGTACCTGACCGGTCAGGACAGCGTGGTTCCGCTCGACGATCTGTTTTCAGATAAACGGTATGGGCTGGGCGGGAGCAAGGTTCGCTTTGCTTCGCCGACAGAGGAGGAAATCATCCCGCAGTTCCTTGAGGAATGTTCCATTGACGGACACTATTACGCGATCCCTTATATGCGCTCGACGGAGGCCTGCTATGTCAACAAGACGTATGTGGAGAAGCTGGGATATACGCTGCCGGAGGTTCTCACCTGGGATTTTATCTGGGAAGTCTCGGAGGCGGCGATGGAGAAGAACGAGGACGGTACTTTTAAGATCAATGGGCAGAATGTCATGATTCCCTTTATCTATAAATCGACCGACAATATGATGATCCAGATGATCCGGCAGAAGGGCAGCGGCTATTCCACTGACAGCGGAGAGATTCAGATTTTCAACGATACGACGAAGGAATTTCTGTACACGATCGCGGAACACGCGGAAAGCGGCGCGTTCTCGACGTTCAAGATCTCAAGCTATCCAGCGAATTTCCTGAATGCAGGTCAGTGCATTTTTGCGGTGGATTCCACTGCGGGAGCGACCTGGATGGGGACGAACGCCCCGCTGATCGACATTGCCGCGGACAAGCTGGTGGATTTTGAGACGGCGGTTCTGCCGGTTCCCCAGTTTGACCCGGAGCATCCGCAGATGATCTCGCAGGGGCCGTCCGTCTGCATATTTAACAAAGAAGACCCGCAGGTAGTGCTGGCGTCCTGGCTGTTCGCGCAGTATCTGCTGACGGATGACGTGCAGATCGCCTATTCCGGGACGGAGGGCTATGTGCCGGTAACCTCGCGGGCACAAAACTGTGCCGAATATCAGGATTATCTGGCGCGCTGCGGCGAGGACAATTCCACGCATTACGATGTCAAGATCAAAGCGGCAAAACTGCTGCTGGATCACACCGGCGATACGTTTGTGACGCCTGTATTCAACGGATCCGCTTCTCTGCGCGATGCCGCGGGGCAGCTGATTGAGAGCGTGACAAAGTCCGTGCGCAGAAAGCAGGAAGTAAACGAGGAGTACATGCAGAAGCTTTACGAGGAGACGGCCGCTTTGTATCATCTCGATGAGATCGGGGAGCAGGGCGGAGCATCCGCCGGCAAAAAGGAAGATCTCGGGGAACTGCCTGAGGCGTCAAAGCAGCTGCTGGCTATACTCGGAGGCGTATGGGCGGTGATTCTGTTCTATGTGCTGCG
>CANQEC010000096.1 GCA_947594335.1 uncultured Lachnospiraceae bacterium | reverse complement strand
GAACAGAAGCGGCTCCGCATACAGCTTCAGCACGGCAAGCTCATAAATCAGGGCGGAATTAAACATCACGTCCGCCTCCTCCTGGAACGGGAATATGTAATTTTCCTCGCCGCGCCGCACAGACGGCCACATGCCGATCGTCCGCTTCGCATCGGCTCCTCTCGTCCTCGCATCCCGCACGATCCGGCGCAGCAGACGGCCGTCCGTCGTCGGTATGCGGTTGTGTTCATCGATATTGAGCTGTGTCAGCGCGCTGATATAGATCTTAAACTTGCTGTCTCCCGGAAGGCTCTCGCTCAGCTTCCCGTTCAGGCAGTGGATCCCCTCGATCACAAGAATATCGCCTTCCCCGAGCGTCTTGTATTTTCCCTTGTACTCCCTGCGGCCCGTCTTGAAATTAAAGCTCGGCAGCTCCACCGTCTCTCCAGCAAGCAGGGCGCTCATATCCTTGTTGAACTGCTCTACGTCAATCGCCTCAAGGCACTCAAAGTTATAATTTCCGTCCTCGTCGAGCGGCGTCTTCTCCCGCTCCACAAAGTAATCGTCCACCGCGATCGGATGAGGCTTCAGCCCGTAAACAGAGAGCTGCGTGGAAAGCCTGTGGGAGAAGGTCGTCTTCCCGGAGGACGAAGGACCCGCGATCAGCACGATCTTTTTCTCCGGATGCGACGCGATCCGTTCCGCAAGCTCTGCAATCTTTTTCTCGTGGTACGCTTCCTGGATCATGATCAGATCCTTCGTCTGCTGTTTCACAATATAGTCATTCAATGCCCCCACTGTCGGGATTCCCAGCCGCGCGCCCCACTCCATGGATTCCTTCTGCACCCGGTAGATCTTCATCTCGGGGACAAACGGCGGCAGCTTCTCCGGTTCCTCAAACGTCGGGTAAAGCAGGACGAAGCCGTCCTCAAACAGCTTCAGGTCAAAACGCTGCAGATATGAGGTATCCGGCACCATGTATCCGTAAAAATAATCCTCAAAACCGTCCAGATTGTACAGATTTACGCGGGAAACCCGCCGATACCCGAACAGCTGCTCTTTATCGTGCATCCGGTAGGCCCCGAATTTTCTCACCGCCTCATACGTGGGGACAGAATATTTGCTGATCGGAAGAGCCTCGTCCACGATCTTTTGCATCTGCTCCTTTACCTGATCCAGAAATTCCTGGTTCAGAGTCATTTCGCTCTTTATTGTGCAGTAACAGCCGTCGCTCACGATAAAATGCACGCCGACGCGTTCGATCCGGCGGCTGTCGCCGGCCACGCGGTAGATCGCCCGGAGCATCACGAGCAGAAGGCTCCTGATATAAGTATTTTGTCCGGCCCGGTCAGCGGTGGTCAGAAACTTCACCACGCTTCCGTCCTGCATTTTGTGGCCGAGCTCCCGGAGCCGTCCGTCCGCGTCCGCCAGCACGATCTGATGCTCCATGCGGTCCTGGACCTCCTTCGCGGCCTGCTCGTATGTAGTTCCCGCAGGATAGCTCCTGCTCTCTCCCATTATGGATACGGTTATCCTCTCATTCCCCATATCTTCCCTCCTCAAAATCCGGTATAGTCTTTGCCCTTCTTCCTGCTTCCCGGCCGGAGAACAGCCGCGGTTTCTGATTTTCCCGGCCGCGCCTCCGGCGCTTTTTTCTTTACCAAACCTTCAGGCCCGCTTCTCAGGCACCGCCATGCATAAAAAGTCTCCGGATCACAAGGTGACAAACGGTTCTTTTACCCGCGCCGTCAGCACCTCAGCCTGCGGAAACGCCTCCTTCAGCCAGCCTTCCATATGCCCGATAAAAATGTGCTCAATTCCATAATGCCCCGCGTCGATGATCATCAGTCCCTGATCGACGGCGTCGAGCCCGTCGTGGTGCCCGATATCTCCCGTAATCAGAAGCTCTGCCCCGGAGGCAAGCGCCGGCCCTATCATGCTCTTCCCCGACCCCGGCGAAACCGCTGCATACTGAACCTTCCGGTCAGGCGCCCCGAACAGACGGACCGCCTCCAGTCCGAAAGCTTTTTTTACCAGAGCGCAGAGTTCCCGCGCGGTCACCGGAGCCGACAGCCTGCCCGCGTAGCCGATCCCGTACGGTTTTCCGTCCGTCTCCCCTGTAATCTCGAGAATTTTCCTGTCCCACAAAGCCAGGCGGTCCGCCGCCAGATCGCTCATCATCGCCGCATCATAATTTGTATGAATCGCATAGTGGGAGATCCTGTGTTCCGCCATCGCAAGGATCCTCCTGCCAGCCATGCTCTCATCATTGACCTTGCGGATCCCCGACATCAAAAGAGGATGATGCGTGACAAGAAGATCCGCATCTGCGCAAACGCACTGTTCCACCACCTCATCCGTCGCGTCGAGAGCGACCATGATCTTGTCTGCCTTCCCGTCCATGTGCCCCGTCTGCAGTCCCGGATTATCCCAGTCCATCGCCATCCGGCGCGGATAAGCCTGCTCCAGTTTTTCCGCAATATCTCTTACCGTCAGATGTGTCATCTCTTTTACCTCCATTTCAGAAGCTTTCATTTGCGCGTTCCTGCGGCATACAGCGCCCGCGCCGTCCTGTTCAGTCTCAGATCCTCCTCGATTTCCGACAGCCGGCGTGCGGCTGCAGATCCGGATTCCCGCAAAAGCTTCTCCCGGACTTTTTCCATCTGCGCCTGCTCGCGCTCAAGATACCGCAGCAGCACCGGATGATTCGCTTTCAGCAGCGCCGGACCGTACCGCAGATGGAGCTCCTCCCATACCGCACAGGAAATTTCCCCTTCCCTGACGCTTTTCGCCGCGCAGGAATGACTCCTCTCCTGTTCTTCTTCCGCCGGGTCCAAAATCCACGGTGATGGCACCGCGCGCATCATCGGGTAGAACTTTCCGTCCTCCTCCACCATATTCTCTTCCTCGATCCGATATCCATTTTTTTTCAGAAACAGCCTTACCTCCCGGATATCGGACTGGGGCTGGAGGATCAGCGCCCCCGCCGATTTTGCCGTCTCCCATCCGTTTTCAAGGATCCTCACGGTCAGCATTCCGCCCATTCCTGCGATCAGTATCACATCCGCCTCTCCCGGAAGAAGCTTTTCCAGTCCGTCCGACAGACGGGTCTCCACGCGCCCCTCCAGATTGTACTGCCTGATATGTAACCGCGCCCGCTCCAGAGGGCCGCGGTTTATATCCATCGCGACTGCCGACAGGATCCTGTCATTTTGCACAAGAAAGATCGGCACATAGCCGTGATCTGTCCCAACATCGGCCAGGCGGGTGCCCGGCGGAACCATATCCGCGACCGCCCGCAGTCTTTTTGATATCTGCATATTCCTCCTCCGCCTGCTGCGCGGCCCCGCCTCCGACAACCCGGACAGAAGATTTCTTCCGCAAAACGGGCCGCGCACACCTGCAAATATTCAGTTCAGATAATCCCTCAGCTTCCTTCCCCGGCCCGATCTTCCGAGCTTTCGAAGCGCTTTCATCTCGATCTGGCGGATACGCTCCCTCGTCACATGAAATTCGTTCCCTACCTCCTCGAGTGTCCGGCTCTTCCCGTCGTCCAGTCCGAACCGAAGGCGCAGAACCTGCTGTTCCCTGTCCGTGAGCGTCCCCAGCGCCTCCTCGAGCTGATCCCGCAAAACCGAACGGGCGGCCTCCTCTCCGGGCATCGGAATCTGCTCATCCTGGATAAAATCTCCCAGATGGCTGTCGTCCTCCTCCCCGACCGGGGTCTCAAGAGAAACCGGCTCCTGCGGAATTTTCAGGATCTCACTCACCCGCAGCGGCGTCATCTCCAGTCTTCTGCCGATCTCATCCGGCGTCGGTTCCCGGCCCAGCTCCTGCGTCAGCTGCCTCGACGTTTTCAAAACACGGTTCATCGTCTCCACCATATGCACCGGGATCCGGATCGTGCGCGACTGGTCCGCGATCGCGCGGGAAATCGACTGGCGGATCCACCATGTCGCGTACGTGCTGAACTTATACCCTTTGTGATAATCAAACTTTTCCACCGCCCTGATCAGTCCGAGATTCCCTTCCTGTATCAGATCCAGAAGCTGCATTCCCCGCCCCGCGTATCTTTTTGCGATACTGACGACAAGCCGGAGGTTCGCCTCCGCAAGTCTCCTGCGCGCGTACGCGTTTCCTTCAGCCATGAGACGGGTCAGCTCGGCCTCCTCTTCGGGCGCAAGCAGCGGAATACGGCCAATCTCCTTCAGATACATCCGGACCGGGTCTCCCATGCCGTCTTCCTTTTCCAGATCAGACTCCAGATCGTCCGTTTCGCCGTCACCCTGATCTTCCCCGAACTGTTCCGTCTCTGCCGGGGCGCCCTCTTTTGGAAACATCATCTGATCCTTCTGAAACTCAACGCTTTGTACTCCCATGCGGTCTCCTTCCTTTCTGTTATCCGGCCTGTCAAAAGCTTTCCCGCCGTTACAGGGAAATATGCAGTCCATTCAGCTCCTGAATCTTTCTTTTTGCCGCGATCAGCTCCTGCAGCCCCGCAATATCCGACGGATCCAGCCTGCGCCCCTTCTCCTCAACCGCGTTCTGCATCACCTTGCGCATACTTTCAAGAACCGCTTTCTCCGTCTCCTTTACCGACCCCACACGAACCTCCGTATTAAAAATTTCCGCGATGGCCTTCTGTTCCTCGGGATCCTCAAACTGATCCACGATCCAGGCCGTATTTGTCTGCCCCGATTCCAGCTGGCGGTACAGCAGCTCTGCCACCTTCCGGTACAGCCCGTCCGAAAAATCTTCCGGCGCTATGCGCGAAGAGACCGCCGGATACAGCCTGGGATATTCCAGAAGCCAGGACAAAAGCAGCCGCTCCGACTTGCGGATTCCCTCATCCTTTTTCGGCGCGTCCTCTCTCCTTACCGGCTTCTTCCGCACGAAGGCCCCCTGCAGCAGCCAGCTCATCACCATCTTCCGCAGGCCCTCAAAAGACACCTGATATTTCGCGGCGACCGCCTCTATATAATTTTCGCGCTCGATCTCCTGCTCAAAATCCGCAATCCTGCGCGCAGCCTCCCGGCAGAAGCGCGTTTTCCCCTCCGGATCCTCCATGTTATAGGATTTCTCAAGAACCGATATCTCAAACAGGAAACTGTTCTGCGCCTGGTCGATCCGCTCCTGAAAAGTCTCCTTCCCCAGAGCCTTGATAAATTCGTCCGGATCCTTGTACGGCTCCATGTGCAGCACGCGCGTCATGATGCCTGCCTCTCTCAGAAGCGGAATCGCGCGCAGGGCCGCGCGCACACCAGCCTCATCGCTGTCATACGTCAGAATCACCTCATTTGTATAGCGCTTCAGAAGCGACGCATGCTGAGCCGTAAGGGCCGTCCCCAGTGAGGCGACGGCGTTTGTAAATCCTGCCTGATGCATCGCGATCACATCCATATAGCCCTCGCAGACGAGCATGTATTTTTTCCGCGAACTGCGCGCGGCATGCAGTCCGTACAGATTGCGTCCCTTATCAAAAATCACCGTCTCCGGAGAGTTCAGGTATTTGGGCTTTGCGTCCCCCATCACGCGGCCCCCAAAACCGATCACACGGCTGTTCACATCCATGATCGGAAACATGACCCTGTTCCAGAATTTGTCATACATCCCCTGCTTTTCGCTTATCTGCACCAGCCCGGATTCTTTGAGCAGAGAATCGGAAACTCCCTGCTGCTTCAGATAGCGGCTCAGCTGATCACTGTACCGGCCGGCATACCCCAGACCAAAACTGCGGATCGTTTCATCGGTAAGCCCCCTGTCCTTTAAGTATGCCATCGCGCGCGCGCCCTGTTCCGTCCGAAGAAGATAGTAATAATATTTCCCGGCCATCTTGTTGACTTCCAGAACCGCGGTTCTTAAATCCCTGCGCCTTCTGTTCTCCGCGGATTCATCCTCCTCGGGCAGCGTGATCCCCGCCCTGTCGGCCAGCAGCTTCAGCGCCTCGGGGAACGAATAATTTTCATATTGCCGGATAAAGGTAAAGACATTTCCGCCCGCGCCGCATCCAAAGCAGTAATACATCTGTTTCTGCGGACTCACGGAAAACGACGGGGACTTTTCATTGTGAAACGGGCAGAGCCCAAAGTAGGAGCTTCCCTTTCGCTGCAGTTTCACGTACCCGGAAATAACGTCAACAATATCGTTCCGAAGTCTTACTTCCTCTATAAGTTCATCTGAATAAAACATGGTTTTATTTCCTCCCGCAAGTCAGTGCCACGATCCTGGGATAAAGAGTTCCGTGTAAGTTCTGATGGAAAAGGAATCCGTCATCCCGGCGATATAGTCGCAGACGACCCTCTCCCGCGGCTCGCCGCACTCGCTCATCATGCGCTGACAGCCTTCCGGCAGCAGCTCCGGGTGCTCATTGTAAAAATAATAGAGATCCTGAATCATCCGGATCGCCTTGGCCTCCTCACGCTTCGCCGCACTGTTGTGATAGACGCGCTCAAACATAAATTTACGGAGCCTGCGCATCATCTGTTCCATATCTGCGGACATCGATATCTCCGGCTTATCCTCGCTGTTCACGACGACGTCATGGATCAGCGTATTCAGACGCATCCTCGTCGTATCGCCGATCATGCTGCGGCACTCCTTCGGGATATCGTCCTCGCGCAGAATACCCGCGCGCTCCGCATCATCGATATCATGATTGATATAGGCGATCTTGTCGCAGCAGCGCACGATCTGCCCTTCAAGGGTTCCGGGACTTCCCGAGGTTCTGTGATTGCGGATCCCGTCGCGCACCTCCCAGGTCAGATTCATCCCGCGCCCATCGTTTTCAAGGAGCTCCACGATGCGCACACTCTGCTCATGGTGTTTAAAGCCGCTTGGACACACCTGATCCAGCGCGTATTCCCCGGCATGTCCGAACGGCGTATGCCCAAGATCATGGCCGAGCGCGATCGCGTCGGCCAGATCCTCATTCAGCCTCAGCGCCTTCGCGATCGTTCTCGCAAGCTGCGAAACTTCAAGGGTATGAGTCAGGCGGGTGCGGTAATGATCCCCCTCAGGGATCAGGAAGACCTGCGTTTTCTGCTTCAGTCTGCGAAAGGACTTGCTGTGCAGAATCCTGTCCCTGTCCCGCTGATACGCCGTTCGTATGTCGCAGGGTTCTTCCTCCCTGTCCCGTCCTTTCGTATTTCTACTGAACGAAGCACGGCTGCTGAATATCCGAAACTCCTGCTCTTCTGTTTTTTCACGGATCGTCATCCTCATTCCCCCTTTGTAATCGAGTAGAAGGCGTTTTTCCCCTTTATATTATATTCCCTGGAGCCCCATTTTTTCCATCTTTTTTCAATATTTTTATATTTTTTCCGGTTTTTTTATGTTTTTTTGTCACTATCGTCCACATGATGATGTCAGGGTCGAAAGGTCATGCGTTCCATGTTCACATGGAAAAGCATGACACTGAGAACCCAAAAACACCTCAAATCCGCTCTATTTAATCCCGCAGCATGCACCGGACCTCATATCCGCTCCCGTCCGAGCGGATACTGACCGCCCCCTGCAGCGCGGTATCAAAGATCCTGCTGCCTGCCTCCTTCAGCCTGTCAACCGTCTCCGCGGCCGGATGTCCGTAGCGGTTGTCGATCCCGCGTGAAATTATGGTCAGCCGCGGTCTTACCTGCTCCAGAAACAGCGCGGAGGAAGCGTTTTTCGAACCGTGATGACCCGCTTTCAGGACATCCGCCGCAAGATCGGCGCCGGAAAGAGCAAGCTGCTTTTCCCCCTGCCCCTCAAGGTCTCCCGTGAACAGCATTTTGAAAGCTCCGTACCGCAGAAGAAGCACAAGAGAATCCTGGTTGACGTCCCCGGTCAGAGTCCCGGGGTCCGGAGCCAGGCATTTCAGGCTCCATATTCCGTCTGCGCCGCGGCCGTTTTCCGCGTCTGCGCCCGCAAAGCCTAGCTTTGCCTCGTCACCCGCCGCGTCAGCGCCCGCAAAACCCGGTCTTACCTCGTCCCCCTGCTGCGCCGTGTAAACAGGGATCCCCTTTTCCTGCGCGGTCTGCCGCAGCTGCTCCAGCGTCTCGTCCTCCTCCTTTGAAAGAGGAAGCACCAGATGTTCCAGCGTGATTCCGTGCGCATTTTTCCCGGTCAGATTCACCTCGTACTCCCCGAGATATTCCAGCAGGCCGCTCACATGATCCTGGTCCGAATGCGAGACAAACCACCAGCCGATCTTTCTGACCCCATAGTATTTCAATGTCTGGCCGATGCGGTAATTCCACAGATCCCGCTCTGAAGTACTGCCTCCGTCCACCAGGCACACCGTTCCGTCCGGCATCCGCAGCAGGCTGCCGTCCCCCTGCCCCACATCGAGACATACTGCCTCCATCTGCGCGGGACACGCCGGCTGCATCAGGCAGAAGCATACCACAAGAGCGGCGGCCCAGAGGCAGCGGGCTGCCATACAAAAATATCCCGGATTTTGCTTTGCCCGTTCCCCCGCCCGGGAAAGGGAAGCCGGATTTTTCGCA
>CANQEC010000095.1 GCA_947594335.1 uncultured Lachnospiraceae bacterium | reverse complement strand
TTGAGGTGGACGGAGGCATCAAGACGAATACGATCCGTACGGTTCTTGAAGCGGGAGCAAATGTATGCGTGGCCGGATCCGCCGTGTTTGGTGAGGATATCGGCAAAAGAGTGAAGGATTTCCTTGAGATCATGAAGGATTATCCCGACTGGAAGTAAAAATCGTTCGACATATTTTTACCAGAAGAACCGATTTTCGCGGAAACTGGAGAGCACCGGCCTAAAAAGCCGGTGCTTTTTGGGTGAAATACGGCCAAATATGGGGAAACGTGTCGATAAGTTTTTTGACGGCAGTCTTGCCACCTGTCGGTTTATGTGCTAAACTGTGACTTGCTACAAAAGATTGTAAAATGAAGTACATGGAGAAAAGATGCTGTCGAAATACAGAAGATACGCGTCGTTTGGACGAAAAAGTACAGATTATTCAGATAAGACAGGAGAGAGAAAGCATGAAACTGGGAATCGTTGGTCTGCCTAATGTGGGCAAAAGCACATTATTTAATTCTCTGACAAAGGCGGGGGCGGAATCCGCGAACTATCCGTTCTGCACGATTGATCCGAACATTGGGGTCGTCGCTGTTCCGGATTTCAGACTGAAGCTGCTCGCGGATCTTTATAATTCCGCGAAGATAACGCCGGCGGTCATCGAATTTGTGGACATTGCGGGGCTTGTAAAAGGCGCTTCCAAAGGGGAGGGACTTGGAAATCAGTTCCTGGCAAACATTCGCGAAGTCGATGCGATCGTGCATGTGGTCCGCTGCTTTGAGGATTCCAATGTAATCCATGTGGATGGAAGCATAGATCCTCTCAGAGATATCGAAACGATCACGCTGGAACTGATTTTTTCTGACCTGGAGATACTTGAGAGAAGGATCGCGAAGACTGCGAGGGCTGCGAGAAATGACAAAACTCAGGCGAAGGAGCTGAATCTGCTTCAGAAGCTGAAGGCTCATCTCGAGGAAGGCAGGCCTGCGATCACATACAGTACAGAGGATGAAGATGAGCAGGGCTGGCTGCCGGAATACAATCTTCTGACAGCCAAGCCTGTCATCTACGCCGCAAATGTCGGAGAAGATGATCTTGCGGACGACGGCCAGTCAAATCCGTACGTCGCCAAAGTGCGCACATTCGCAAAAGAGAACAACAGCGAGGTATTTGTTATCTGCGCAAAGATCGAACAGGAGATCGCGGAGCTTGACGAGGAAGAAAAGCAGATGTTCCTTGAAGATCTCGGATTAAAAGAGTCGGGACTGGAGAAACTGATAAAGGCAAGCTACAGCCTGCTTGGTCTGCTCAGCTATCTGACAGCCGGAGAAAAGGAGACAAGAGCCTGGACAATCAAAAAAGGAATGAAAGCCCCGCAGGCGGCAGGAAAAATCCATTCGGATTTTGAGCGGGGATTCATACGGGCGGAGGTTGTCAATTATCAGGACCTTCTGGACTGCGGATCCTATGCGGCGGCGAAGGAGAAGGGCCTTGTGGGACTCGAGGGAAAAGATTACGTGGTGAAGGATGGGGATGTCATCCTCTTCCGCTTTAATGTGTGACATCAGAGCGAAGGCCGCGGTTTGAGAGGAGTTTATGGTTGGAACAATTCGGTTTCCCCATCTGGGGATCACGCTTGCGCATGTGATCAGATCTGTGCGTATATTTGGAGTTGAGATCGCCTGCTACGGCATGGTTCTCGCCGCTGCGATCGTGACGGGGATTCTGCTGATGATGAAGATTGCCGGACGGACGAATCAGAATCAGGACAATTATTTTGACCTGGGAATGATCGCCGTTCTTGCCGCAATCATCTGCGCGAGAATCTATTATGTCGCTTTTTCCTGGGATTATTACAGCGCCCATCCTGCTGAGATATGGAATCTCCGCGGCGGCGGTCTCGCGATTTACGGCGGGATAGCGGGAGGAACCGCGGCGGCAGCCGTCTTCTGCAGGGTACGAAAGATGAATTTCAGACAGGCAGCCGACACGATAGCCCCGGCTCTTGCCTGGGGACAGATGATCGGGCGCTGGGGGAATTTTTTTAACAGGGAAGCGTTTGGAACCTATACGGATAATCTGTTTGCAATGCAGCTTCCGGTCAGCGATGTGAGGGCTTCCGAGATCACAGGAGAAATGTGGGAGCATATCCGGGAAATTGACGGTATCCGTTATGTGCAGGTACATCCGACCTTTCTGTATGAGTCGCTCTGGAACCTGGGCGTATTCCTGGTCCTGATGATTCTGACTTTCAGGAACCGCTCATCGAGGCCGCACGGCACCGCTGCCCTCTGGTATTTTCTTTTATATGGCACTGGCCGCTTCTGGATCGAGGGACTTCGGACAGATCAGCTTCTTCTCGCAGGGACAGCCATCCCGGTTTCGCAGCTTCTGTCGGCGGTGCTTGCGGCCAGCGCGGCGGTCTGCCTTGCGATAAATGGGAACAGAAAACACAGCAGCATCGAAAGGAACAAAGGATTATGAAAGCAAAAGAAATACTGATGGAAGAAATTGAAAAGGAACGCAGGAAACTGGACGCAATGCTTGATACGGACAGCGCCGAGAATGCGTACGCGCAGAGTCTGGTCGTGGATAAGCTGATTGAGGAATACTTATCAATGTGAGATATTCTGACTGAGCAGGTTCGGAACTTGGATGGAGTTTCGAACCTGTTTTTGTTTGCGAAATTATAGCTGTTAATAAAATTGTAACATTTTTTTCTTTTCCGCCCCTTGTATTTCCACCCGATTTCCTGTATTATAATGTTCAGGTGGTAGAAAGTGGTGGGTTGTGGCGGAAAAGTGGGGGATTACTCCACAAGAATCCGCAATAACCAACGTGAACACCAGACGCAGCAAAAGATCAAGGTCCGGATAAATGCAGGGGAGCGGCTTTCGGACTGTACGCCGGGAGAAGGTGTGTCATTATGTTCATGGGTGAATATAATCATACGATTGACACCAAAGGCAGACTGATCATCCCTTCCAGATTCAGAGAACAGCTGGGCGATGAATTCATTGTGACAAAGGGATTGGATGGATGCCTGTTTGTGTTCTCCAAAAATGAATGGCAGATCTTTGAGGAAAAGCTGCGGGCTCTGCCGCTGACGCAAAAGAGCACCAGAAAATTCACACGGTTTTTTGTGTCGGGAGCATGCATGTGCGAACTGGACAAGCAGGGGAGAATTCTCTTACCGCAGACGCTGAGAGAATTTGCGGGTCTGGAAAAGGACGTGATACTGGCAGGAAACCTGAACCGCATTGAAATCTGGAGCAAGGCGAACTGGGAAGAAAACAGTGCTTATGATGATATGGATGATATCGCAGAACAGATGACAGATTTCGGATTAATCATATGACTTTTGGCGGAATTATTGAGAAGGGAAGTGATATTCCGCATTACCAGGAGGTTTATATGGAATTCAGACACAAATCTGTACTTTTGGAAGAAAGCATTGACGCGCTGAAGATCAGACCGGACGGTATCTATGTGGATGGCACGCTTGGAGGCGGAGGCCATTCGTTTGAAATATGCCGGAGACTGTCGCCAAAAGGGCGGCTGATCGGCATAGATCAGGATGCGGCGGCGATCGAGGCTGCGGCCGGACGCCTGGGGGAGTTTGAAAATATAGTTACCATTGTTCGCAGCAACTACTGCGAGATGAGACAGGAGCTCAGAAAACTTGGTATTACATCAGTAGATGGAGTCATTTTGGATCTGGGGGTTTCCTCCTATCAGCTTGATACGGCAGACCGCGGGTTTACTTACAGAGAGGACGCGCCGCTGGACATGCGGATGGACCAGAGGCAGGAACTGACGGCGGGGGATATTGTGAACGGTTATAGTGAGATGGAGCTTTACCGCATCATCCGGGACTATGGGGAAGAACGGTTCGCGAAAAACATTGCCCGTCATATTGTAAGTGTACGAAAAGAAAAAACACTGAAAACGACTGGGGAGTTAATTCAAGTTATAAAAGCGGCGATACCTATGAAAATGCGGGCAGTGGGAGGACACCCGGCCAAAAGGACCTTTCAGGCGATTCGCATCGAAGTGAACCAGGAACTGGAAGTTCTTGAAAATTCTCTGGAGGATATGATCGATCTGCTGAACGGGGGAGGACGTATCTGTGTGATCACGTTTCATTCTCTGGAAGACAGGATCGTCAAAAATATCTTCCGGAAGTGCGAGAATCCCTGTACGTGCCCAAAAGAGTTTCCTGTCTGTGTGTGCGGAAAAAAACCGAAAGGTCACGTTGTCACAAAAAAACCGGTGACTCCGCGGGAAGAGGAGCTGGCAGTCAATCCGAGAGCGAAAAGTTCAAAGCTGAGAGTTTTTGAACGGGAATTACAAAAGGTGGAGGAGTGAGAGAATGGCCGGAGCTGATAACAGGAGAGGGACCGGAAAACGGAAAGATACGTATGTATATGCGGACGGAAATGTTGTGCGCAGAGTTCAGCCGGAGCAGGCGGATGAGCGCGGCTCAAAGGATCAGACTAAAAAAAGTCAGAAGACCAGCCGCACGACAAAGAAGAACCGGGAGCGGGCGCTGCAGATGAATTTCGGCTACGTTCTGTTCCTGACCGCAGCGGCGGTTGTCACAGTATTCATGTGCGTGAATTATCTGAGACTGCAGGCGGAGAGCACGAAACTCCGTCAGGAAGTCACTTCACTTGAGGTCAGTCTCGATGAGGCGAAGCTTGAGAATGATGCCGATTACAACAGAATTATGGCAAATGTTGATATGGAGCATGTGAAGGATGTGGCCATGAACAAACTCGGCATGGGTTACGCGAAGAAAGGACAGATCGTGACGTACAGCGGGATCGACAGTGATTATGTGCGCCAGTACACGGATGTACCCGAAGAGTAAGCAGGTGAGCAGTTGGCAAAAGTATATAGATTAAAAAGAGAACGAAGGTTTACCAAAAAAATGCAAATAAAGCTTCTGGCTGTATTTGCATTCATTTTATTATTTCTGATTATTTTGCTTGTGAGGATCGCCTTTATCAATGTAAAAAGCGGTCAGCGCTATGCGAAACAGGTTCTTTCTCAGGAAAATTACGACAGCCGCACGCTGTACAGCAGGCGCGGGGAAATTCAGGACGCGAACGGAAGAGTGCTTGCCTACAGCGAGCGGCAGTATAATGTGATTCTGGACTGCAGCGCGGTCAATTACTATAAAGATAATGACAGCGAGCATTACGAAGAGTATGTGGAAGCCACGACAGGTGCGCTTGCGGATGTATTCGATCTGGATCCCGAAAAAATCGAGGCTCTGATCAAGGACGAAAAGACGTGCAAGAGCCAGTATCAGATTATTCTGACGAATGTGACGGAGGATCAGAAGGACGCGTTTCAGGAATATACTTCCCTTGACGAGGAGAGGGAGCTTAGCAGGGAAGAGCGCACCAGGCTGGAAAAAGTGACCGGCATCTGGTTTGAGGACAAATATGTAAGAAAGTACCCGATGAACAGTGTGGCAAGTACCGTCATCGGTTTCTCCAACGAGATCGGAGACGGTATTGTGGGGCTTGAGGCTTATTATGACGATATGCTCAAGGGTACCGACGGCAGGGTGTTTGGCTATCTGAACGAGAGCCAGGAATATCAGAAGCGCACGATTTCTCCGGAAAACGGCTATACCTTAAAATCAACGATCGACATTAATATTCAGCAGATCGTTGAAAAGTACATCGCTGAATTTGACGAGGAATACGGGGACGAGAAAGATGACGGCACGGCCAAACACGGGGCGAAGCATATCGGCGTTGTCGCAATGAATCCCAACAACGGGGCAGTCCTTGCGATGGCGACAAACTCCGGCTATGACCTGAATCATCCGCAGGATATCTCCGCATGGTACACACCGTCGGAACAGCGGACAATGTCTCAGGAGCAGTATGTCGAGGCTCTGAATACCATGTGGAAAAATTTCTGCGTGTCGGATGGATATGAACCCGGATCCGTGGTGAAGCCGATCCATGTGTCGGCGGCGCTTGAAAACGGAGATGTGACGACATCGGATTCATTTGTCTGTGACGGCGGAGAGTTTGTAACTGATACAGAGATCAAGTGTGACAATATATACGGGCATGGCGTCGAGACGCTCGGGGAGGTCATTAAAAATTCCTGCAACGACGGTCTGATGGCGATTGGAAGGAAGATGGGGGTCGCGCAGTTTATTAAAATGCAGTCCATGTTCAATTTTGGCAGACGTACGGGAATCGATCTTCCGAATGAGGCGTCCGGCGCGGTTTATACACGCGAGAGAATGAATGAGGTGGAGCTTGCGACCTGTTCGTTCGGACAGGGATTTACCTGTACAATGATACAGGAAATCACCGCGTTCTGCTCCATTGTAAACGGAGGCTATTACTATCAGCCGCATGTAATCGACAAGATACTGGACGATGACGGCAAGGTGGTCAGGAGCATGGATAACCTCCTGCTGAAGCAGACGGTGTCAACAGACGTTTCTGAAATCATAAAGGACTATCTGAAGACCGCGGTGCAGGAAGGTACGGGGCGCAATTCCCAGGTTCCAGGCTATCTGACCGGCGGCAAGACCGGTACGGCAGAGAAGATAAATCCCGAGACCGGTCAGCGCTGGGACGGGCATTATCTGGTATCCTTTATCGGAGCCGCTCCGATCAACGATCCGGAAATTGTAATTTATGCAATTGTTGATGAGCCAAACGTGGCAGAGCAGGCGGTCAGTACCTATGCGCAGATTCTGTTCCGCAAGATTGCGACGGAGGTTCTTCCGTATCTGAATATATACCCGACCGAGGAAGTGACGGATGAACTGCTCGCCCAGCTCGGGCTCAGCAGAGATGATCTCACGGATGACGAGAAGGAGAAACAGACGTTTGACGCGATGGATGTCTACGGGAATTACTACAAGGGAGCCTACGTCAGCGATGCCAATATCGTTGTGACGGCAGAGGGGGTTCCCATCCAGGGAGCCTACGTGGATGAGAACGGAGCCGTTTACGACGGGGTCATGAACCACGTGGCGGATCTTGAGACCTCCGATGAGATCGAGCCGGAGGAGAAAGCGGACAATCCCGATATGGCGGTTCCGCCGTCGGAGGACGCCGCGGCTGACGATGTCTCCTCGATGTGGGATCCGTCGGCGCTGCCTGAGGATGAAGAATAAAGGATTTTGCGCAGAAAGAAAAAATAGGAGCATGCTGCCGGACTGATCTGATGGTTTTCCGGCAGCATATTCTTTTTATACATAACAGGCATTTTGATTTAATAGACTGTATTAAAGACAAGACGAGGTTTTTCATGCAGTCTGTTATACAGAGAACGAAAAGTTTTCACCGCAAAAAGACAGTCGTGGTGTTTCTGTTCTGCTTTCTCGCTCTGCTTGGGCTGGCGGCCAGACTGGTAAATCTGATGGTTGTCGATTCCGGGTATTACGCGGAGCTTGCGCAGGATCTTCATGAGAGGGAGAGATCGATCAAGGCGGCGCGCGGCAGGATTATCGATCGCACGGGAAAAGTGCTGGCCGATAACCGTACAGTCTGCACGGTGTCCGTGATTCACAGTCAGATTAAGGAACCGGACAGGGTGATTGAGGTGCTGAGCCGGGAACTGGGGCTTTCAGAAGAAACTGTCAGGAAACGGGTGGAGAAAGTCAGTTCGATCGAGCGCGTGGCCAAAAATGTCGAGAAGGAGAAAGGGGACCGGATCCGGAATTATGATCTGGCGGGAGTAAAAATCGACGAGGATTATAAGAGATATTATCCGCTGGGAAGTCTGGCCTCCAAGGTTCTTGGATTTACCGGGGGAGACAACCAGGGAATCATCGGGCTGGAAGTAAAATATGAAGAGATTCTGAAGGGAACTCCGGGAAGGATTCTGACATTGACGGACGCGCGCGGGATCGAGCTTCCCGATACAGGAGAAAACCGAAAGGAACCTGTGAACGGGAATGATCTCTATGTCAGCCTCGACGCGAATATTCAGGAATTTGCGGAGCAGGCTGCCTGCAAAGTCATGGAACAAAAAGAGGCCGACAGTGTCTCGATCATCATTATGAATCCGAAAAACGGGGAAGTTTACGCAATGACCAGCGTTCCTGAATTTGATCTGAACGATCCGTACACACTTTCCGGGGAAGATGGGAACGTATCCCAGGAGGAACTGCAGGACAGATTAAATCAGATGTGGAGAAACGGCTGCATTAACGATACGTATGAGCCGGGTTCTGTTTTTAAAACGGTTACAGCGGCTGCGGGGCTTGAGGCGGGCGTGGTTTCGCCGTCGGATCAGTTTTCCTGCCCCGGCTATAAGATCGTGGAGGATCGGAGGATCCGCTGCCATAAAGTAAGCGGCCACGGGGGAGAGACCTTTGTACAGGCCACGCAGAATTCCTGCAATCCCGTATTCATTGAAGTGGGGCTGCGGCTTGGAGTTGAGCGGTATTTTCAGTATTTTCATCAGTTCGCGCTTGATGAAAAGACGGGGATTGATCTTCCAGGCGAGGCGGCGACGATCATGCACAGGCAGGAAAACGTCGGACAGGTGGAACTGGCGACAATTTCTTTTGGACAGTCGTTCCAGATTACG
>CANQEC010000094.1 GCA_947594335.1 uncultured Lachnospiraceae bacterium | reverse complement strand
TGCGGGTGTGGTCGGCTCGCTGATCGATTCAGCTCTGGCGCTGCTTTAGGATGCGCTGCGGCCTTGCCGCAAAATAGTAAATAATTGACAAAAGGGCATTCCCCGCACTGTGCGGGGAATGCCCCTTTGTACGATATGCGCAGGCGGGAAACATCCCCCTGCCTGATTCTTTTTTTAAGCGCGGGAACATAAAATGAAAAAAACATATCCGGAGCAGTTCATGAGAAATTTCCTACAATTCATATCCAGGGCATTTCACCGCGCGGTTCCGACAGAAAAAGAGAATAACAGAAAAACGGATCAGGAGACCAAAATGAAGCTGTTGCAGTATTTTATGCTGTGCGTTCTTCTGATACTCTGTTTTATACTTCCCGGAAAAGGCGTTAAAAAAAGAGCGGAGGAAATCGCGCAGCAGCGCGTGCGGCAGGAGACGCGGGACGGATCCGGCGGGGACGCGGATCAGCAGAACGGGAAAGAAAAAACGGGGGAAGATTCCGTAATCAGCGGCACATCCGGACAGAAGGGGACGATCGTGATCGATGCCGGACACGGGGGAGATGATCCGGGAATGATCGGACCCGGCGGAATCAATGAGAAGGTACTGAATCTTGTCTATGCGAAAAAGCTGAAAGAGCTTCTTGAGGCGCAGGGCTACCGGATCGTGATGACCAGAGAGACGGAGGACGGTCTGTACGACGAAAACCAGTCCAACAAAAAGGCGCAGGATATGGAGCGGAGGGTAAAGATCATCAAAGAGAGCGAACCTTTGCTGACGGTCAGCATCCATCAGAACAGCTACCCGGACGAGTCGGTATCCGGGCCGCAGGTATTTTATTTTGAACATTCCGAGGAGGCCAAAAAGCTTGCCGCGTCGATCCAGAACGCGATGAATACGGAGCTTGCGATTGAGAGACCGCGGACGCACAAGGGCAATACCTCTTATTACATATTAAAACGCTCCAGTTCGGTGACGGTGATCGTCGAGTGCGGTTTTCTGACGAACCCGCAGGAGGAGGAGAAGCTGCAGCAGGAGGATTATCAGGACCGGCTGGCGCAGGCGGTCTGCGACGGGGTGCTGACTTATCTGAAGGAGAAAGATGGCTGATTCTCGGGATTTCCGGGCGTTCGCCCGAAAATCACCTTGCGGGACGACGCATGTATGAACAGTGGACAGCAATCACCTCGCGGGACGGCGTGTGTGCGGGCGGTAACTAATTCTTTACAAATAGCGTAAAATGGATTAGAATAAGGAAAAAATCAGGAAATTACGAAAGGTACTACGCAGGAATAAACCATGGAGGTGCGATATGGCAAATCAGGTGAAGACAATAGGCGTACTTACGAGCGGCGGAGACGCGCCGGGCATGAATGCGGCGATCCGTGCTGTGGTGCGCAAGGCGCTGGCGCATGGATTAAATGTAAAAGGTATTTATCAGGGATACCGCGGTCTGCTCAATGAGGAGATCGTGGATATGACGGCGAGAGATGTGTCTGATACGATCTCCAAGGGCGGTACGATCCTGTATACGGCGCGCTGCTCCGAATTCCGCACAGCGGAAGGACAGAATAAAGGAGCGGAGATCTGCCGCAGACACGGCATCGACGGCCTTGTGGTCATCGGCGGAGACGGTTCTTTCGCGGGAGCCCAGCAGCTGGCCGCCCGCGGGATCAATACGATCGGCGTTCCGGGGACGATTGATCTTGACATTGCCTGCACAGAGTATACAATCGGATTTGACACGGCGGTAAACACGGCGATGGACGCGATCGACAAGGTTCGCGACACATCCACTTCGCATGAGAGATGCAGTATCATAGAGGTCATGGGCCGCAACGCGGGTTATATCGCGCTGTGGTGCGGCATCGCAAACGGCGCCGAGGAGGTGCTGCTTCCGGAGCTTTACGATTATAACGAGCAGAAACTGATCGATAATATCATCGACAGCAGGAAGAAAGGGAAAAAGCATTTTATTGTGATCAACGCGGAGGGCATCGGTCATTCCACGAGTATGGCGCGCCGTATCGAGGCGGCGACCGGCATGGAGACCAGGGCCACGATCCTCGGCTACATGCAGCGCGGGGGCAGCCCCACCTGCAAGGACAGAGTGTACGCGTCGATGATGGGCGCATACGCGGCCGATCTGCTTGCGGAGGGCAAGAGCAACCGCGTGGTGGGTTACAGGAACGGGGAGTTTACAGACTTTGATATCGATGAGGCGCTGAGCATGCAGAAAAATATTTCTGACTATATGGTGCGTGTCAGCAGAGCGATGGCGATCTGATATGATTACCAGTACATCAAATCAGCAGGTAAAAAATCTGATACAGCTTCAGAAGAAGGCAAAAGCGCGCGGCGAGCAGGACGTTTTTGTCGCTGAGGGGATCAAAATGTACGAGGAAGCCCCCGCGGACAGACTTGTGCAGACATTTGTCTCAGATAGCTTCTGGCGCGCGCATCAGACCGTATTCGGGAATTTTGGGAGGCCGGATCCTGTGATTCTTTCGGATCCGGCTTTTATGGCGGCCGCGGACACCAAAACCCCGCAGGGGATCCTCTGCGTGGTGAAGCAGTACCACTATAGTCTTGAGGAGGTGTGCGCCCCCGCGAAGGGAGGCGGCCCGCAGCTCCTTGTGGTTCTGGAAAATCTGCAGGATCCGGGGAATCTCGGCACGATCGTGAGGACGGCCGAGGGCGCGGGAGCGACGGGAATCCTTCTCTCGAAGGGCAGCGCCGACATCTGCAATCCAAAGGTGATCCGCTCCACGATGGGTTCCATATACAGGGTTCCGTTCTGCTATGTGGACAGGCTTTCCGATACTTTGCGCGAATTAAGACGGCAGGGCATCCGCTTTTACGCGGCGCATCTGGCCGGAGCCGTTTCCTATGAAACGCAGGATTACAGGCCGGCGTCCGGATTTCTGATCGGCAATGAGAGCCGCGGACTTTCTGACGAGGCGGCCGGCGCCGCGGATGTCTGTGTGAAGATCCCGATGTGCGGCCGGGTGGAGTCCCTGAATGCGGGCGTGGCCTCGGCGGTCCTCATGTATGAGGCGGCCCGGCAGCGAAGGATGGCGAAATTCAGGGGGTGAGCGGCGATTTTGAAGAAACATGCCGGAAGCCTGTTTGAAAAACCTATTGACAAAATGCGGTAAGCATATTAAAATAAACTTGTAATATTAATTAACAACTTTGTAATATGTAAGAAAAAAATACGACTTGCCTTTATGGCAAATCGTGATAAAATTACAAAATGGTTTTAAAAAGGTTTTTTTATGGATTGAGACACAAATCAGAACAGGAGGTTCCTATGAGAAGGAAAATAAATTGCGCTGTGATATGTTCTGTGGCTGTCCTGTCGTCCCTGATGGCCAGTTCCACTGCCATGGCAAGAGAAGTGCCGAAGTGGATCGCGGTACGTGAGGATGAGAAGGAAGCCGCATGGGAAAAGCTGGCGATGACCTACGACGGAGTGCTGACGGGTGTCAATGTCCGCGCGCAGGCCGATGCCGAGAGTGAGGTTGTCGGCCTCATTTATCCGGGATGCGCGGTATGGGTTATCGAAAAGGGTGAAAAGTGGACGGAGATTTCCTCCGGTGAAATAGAAGGCTTCGTTGACAATGATTATCTGCTCTATGGCGAGGATGCCGAGAGTATCGCGGAGAAATACGGATGCGACGGAGTCACGGCAGTCTGGGACGGCGTATGTGTATATGCCGAGCCGAGCGGGGATTCCGAAGTATGGGACGAGCTGAAGACAGGAGACGACCTGGTTCTGCTTGAGGATAACGGCCACTGGCTGACCGTCGAGTACGGTGAGGACAAGGCTTACGTGTCCGAAGAGGATGTGGAAAGAGCGTTCCTTCTGGACGCCGCGTACGGACTTGATGAAGAGTACGTCAGCGACGAGGAGGAGACGGAAGAGTATTACGAAGAGGAATACTACGAGGAAGAATATTACGAGGAAGAGGACGGCGGAGAAGGCGAGGAATACACCGATCCGGAGACGAGCGCTCCTCAGACTGAGGCGCCGCAGACAAATGCTCCTCAGACTGAGGCCCCGCAGACAAACGCTCCTCAGACTGAAGCCCCGCAGACAAACGCTCCTCAGACCGAAGCGCCGCAGACAGATCCGCCTCAGACCGAGGCACCGCAGACAGATCCGCCTCAGACGGACGCACCGCAGACGGATGCTCCTCAGACAGATGACGTCAACATAGATGATGAAGGATGGTATGACGCGGATACGGATACCTACTACGACAAAGACGGCAATGTGATCTCCAAGGGCGGAAACAGCCAGGCTGATGCCGGGACGGAAGAAGATTACGCACAGGAGACGCTTCCGGAAGAGACAGCTGCTGCTTCACCGGCTGCTGAGGAGGAAGTTTCCCAGACGGATGACGGCAGTGTCAGTGACGGCGGATGGTATGACGCGGATACGGATACCTACTACGATGCGAACGGCAATGTGATCTCCGCAGGCGGAAGCGATCAGAGCGAAGAAGCCGCCGATATAAACGAGGATGACGCGGCCCTTCTGGCAGCTTTGATTTACTGTGAGGCAGGCGGCGAGAGCTATGACGGAATGACAGCGGTCGGATCGGTTGTCATGAACCGTATCATGAATGAGAATTTCCCGGATACGGTCAGTGATGTGATCTACCAGAGCGGACAGTTCTCCCCGGCGGAGAACGGAGCTCTTGCGGATGCCCTTGCGAACGGTGTTCCGAGTGAATGCTATGACGCGGCGGTTGCCGCTCTCAGCGGAGAATGCCCGGCAGGAGATGTGCTGTACTTCAATTCAGGCACAGGCGAGGGAGAGATCATTGACGGTCAGCAGTTTTATTAAATTCAGATTATCAAATCAAAATCCGGGGTCACAGGCCCCGGATTTTTACAACAGTTTTTTCATAATATATTCGTATAAAGGCTGGCATTCCCGGTTCCAGTTCAGGCACATCGCTTTTGCCTGCGCTTCATCGGGGACGCTGAGCGTCAGATCAATCAGATCCACATACTTTTCTTTTACAACGCAGTGAACAGAATACTCCCCCGCGGTATTTTTGTAGTAATCGGCCTGGACAGAGACCTCATCTCTGAGCTTTACCTGGTTCTGCTTCATATAAGCGTCGATCTCGTCCAGAAAGGTTTTCGGAATACGGTTTTTAAAGTAAAACAGCGTTTTCTCGCCGGATGGAGTCAGAGAGTAGTAGGAAGTATTGCTCTTGGATTCCGTGTGCAGAAGCCCCGACTCAGCCAGCTCGGAGAGAACCGTCTGCAAAGTGAAGTAGGTCATGTACTCCTTACCAAGAATAAACTCTGAGATCTGTGCGTTTGTGAGCGGAAATTTCACATGACGGAGCATGTAAAGTACGATCAGTTTGTATATGGTAAGAGATTCAGACATTTCATATTTTCCTTTCCTTCATGTTGATAATTGCGGTGCTGAACTGTCCTGATTCCCAGGTGTTTCCGCGAAGTATTTTCCCTGCCATGTCTGCTGCAGGCGGAACTGCGCGTGGATGTAGTTCAGGACACTCCGCTTGTGCGCGCTCCATTGGGGAGCGATCAGCAGGCTGCCCGGGCCGTCCCCGGTCAGACGGTGAACGACGATATCCGGGGAGAGACGCTCGACGCATCGGATGATCAGTCGGGAATATTCTTCGAGATCCATGACGTAAAAACCGGTCTGCCGGTAATAATCCGCCAGATCCGTCCCCTTCAGGATATGCAGCATCTGCAGTTTGATCCCCGAGACGCCGGTCCGGTTCAGAAAATCAATGGTTTCCAGCATGTCCTGTTCGGATTCCCCGGGAAGCCCGAGGATCGTATGCGCGATGACCTCGATCCCGCGGCTTTTCAGCCGCGCGGCGGTATCACAAAAACAGGAGAGCGGATAGCCGCGCCTTATGAAGGCGGCTGTGCGCTCGTGGATCGTCTGCAGTCCCAGCTCGACCCATACGGGGACTTCCTGATTCAGTTTTTCAAGCAGGGCGAGAACGTCATCGGGAATACAGTCCGGCCGCGTGGCGATGGAAAGAGCCGCGACGTCCGGAAACCGGACTGCCTCCGTAAATATTTTTTCCAGATAGTCCACAGGGGCGTAGGTGTTGGTGTAGGCCTGAAAATAGGCGATAAAACGATGGACCGGACGTTTCTGAAGAATCAGGTTTTTCTGCTGTTCCATCTGCTCTGTGACAGAAAGAGAGGCCGGAGCCGCGAAATCGCCGGAGCCGCCCTCGCTGCAAAAGATACATCCCCTGCTCCCGAGCGTCCCGTCGCGGTTGGGGCAGGTCATGCCCCCGTTCAGCGTGAGCCGGTAAACCTTCTCGCCGAAGCGTTTTTTCATTTCAAAGTCAAGTGAGTGGTACGGCTTGTCGCCCCATCGCATGAAATCCCTCCCTCCGGCCGGCTTTTTATGCCTGACAGGATCCGGATCCGGGATGGAATCTCTTCTGCTCCCGGCATCATCCTGCATTAGTATAGTATATTCCGGCGGCAATTACAAATTAAAGTTTTAAGAAAACTATCCGGGAGGATTTGTTGACAAAAGGACTCTAATCAACTATGCTAGAGCAAACGTCAAATACACGGCAGGGAGCGGTTCGAAGAGTTCTTGTTTATGGTGTATGGATGTTTACTGGAAATGCTGTCTGCACAGAAAGGTGAATTACAGATATGGACGAAAGGAAAAAAACGGCAGAACAAAATACACGCAGAAAAAAGGCAGAAAATCCGCTGTTTGCGGCGGACGGGCCGGATACTCAGAAAAATCAGAAGAAAAATGTATATAAACTGCGGATTTTGACGATAATACTTGTACTGCTGATCCTGGCGCTGATCGCCGCTTTTGTGTCCGAGATCGGGATATACGGAAATCAGGGCAAAGGAACGTCAAAAGGGAGCGCAGCCGCGCAGACCGAGCAGGTACAGCCGGCAGGAGACGCCGGCAGCCTGGCCGGACTGTAAACGGCGTTTATTCCCCTGCGGGGACATGCCGCAGAGCAGTACCACAGATGAAAGCGGAGAGTACAGGAGATGGATGACAGAGAACTTATTACCGTGGAACGGCAGGAAAAGCGCAGGAAGCAGGAACTGATCCTGAAAAGTGTCATTGCGCTGCTGATCCTGATCGCTATATTCCTGTCGGTTATTCTGGTCAGGGAGGCCGTGATACCGGAGATTTCAGCAAGGCTGGAGGAGCGCGGCAGGGCAAAAGAGGACGCGCAGGGCGGCGGCTCCCCGGCGGATTCTGCAGAGCCGGAGACGGCGGTACAGACGAACGCGTCCGCCGGGCTTGCCCAGGCGGAGTTTATGGTTTCCCAGTATGATTATGACGGCGCGGTCCGGTATCTGCAGGCACAGCCGGAGTACGCGTCCAGCCAGGAGATGCAGGACGCTGTGACGCATTATCAGCAGCTGAAGGATACCTGCAGCTCCTACCCCCTGGATCAGATTACGCACGTATTTTTTCACACCATGATCCGCGATACCGCGAAAGCGTTTGACGGGGACGAGGATGAGGGCGGATACAATCAGGTGATGACGACGATGAGCGAGTTTGCGGCCATCATGGAAAGCCTGTACGAAAAAGGCTATGTCATGGTCAGCCTTCATGACATGTGTACGGTGAATGAGGACGGGACTGTATCGCGCGGGGAGATCCTGCTTCCCCCGGGCCGGACTCCTTTTGTGCTGTCGCAGGACGACGTGAGTTATTATCATTATATGGACGGGGACGGCTTTGCGCAGAAGCTGGTTCTCGATGAGAACGGGGATGTGAAAAATTCTTATCTGGAGGATGACGGGTCGGTCTCCGTGGGGGATTATGACCTTGTCCCCTGGATCGATACGTTTGTCAAAGCGCATCCGGATTTTGCGTACCATGGGCACAAGGGCGTGATTGCCCTGACCGGCTACGAGGGCATACTCGGATACCGCACGGATGAAGTTTACCGGACGAAGGAAGAGTCCCGCGTGACAAAATATCAGAGGGCCTTTTTCGACGCGCATCCGGACTTTGACGAGGCCGCATGGCAGAATGAGGTGAACCAGGCAAAGGCTGTGGCTGACGCGATGAAAGCCGAGGGCTGGGAATTTGCGAGCCACACGTGGGGCCATATCTCGCCTTCCGACAGGGGCCTTGAATCGACAATGACGGATACGGAGCGGTGGCTGAACAATGTGGGCTCCATAGTCGGGGATACGGATATCATTATTTTTGCGTTCGGAGCGGATATCGGCGGATGGGAGCCGTATACCAGCGACAACGAGCTGTTCCGCTATTTTAAGGAAAAAGGATTCTCCATTTTCTGCAACGTGGATTCATCCCGCTGCTGGGTTCAGTTTGGCGATACCTTTATGCGGCAGGGCCGCCGCAATCTTGACGGTTACCGCATGTATTACAACCCGGAGATGGTCGAGGATCTTTTTGACGTAGACAGCGTCTGGGACAGCGCGAGACCGGAACCCGTGCCGGAGATGTGACGGGAGACCGTCCTTGAAAGGACTGTCTGAAAGCATGCGCAAACTTTCTTTTCCATCTGGGCTTTCAAAGCGCGTCTTCTGTGACGCATCATGCGGCTGCG
>CANQEC010000093.1 GCA_947594335.1 uncultured Lachnospiraceae bacterium | reverse complement strand
CCTTTTCGGACGAGCAGCGCGACATTCGTCGTCAGGTTTCCGGTATAGGCGATATTCAGGCGCTCAAAGCGCCCTCCAAACCAGTTCGCGAGCTCCCCCTGCACATTGAGCCTTCTCGGCAGAATCAGAGGGAGAGATTCCAGCTGCTCTGCGCGGATCGTATCGTTTCGGGCAAGAGGATCGTCCTCCCGCATCAGCACGGACCAGCATTCCCTTTCGGCAAGACGGATATATTCAAATTTCTCCATACTGACCGGCTCCAGCAAAATCCCGATGTCCATGTTTCCATGCTCGATCTGTTCCTTTACAACGTCGGCAGTCGCCGTGTAGAAATCAAAACGCACCCGCGGATACTTCTCCCGAAAGGTTCCGCACAGTCCGGCAATCTGTTCCATCGCGCCAAACTCGCCGGCCCCGATGCTGATCACGCCCTCCACCTGCTCTTCCTGCATCAGGAGTTCCTCTATCGTCTTGTCCGACAGGGAGATGATCTCCTCGGCCCGGCGCCGGAGCAGCATCCCCGCATCCGTCAAAACAATTTTCCGCGTACCCCTGTCAAACAGCTTTACGCCGACTTCTTCCTCCAGCTGCGCAAGCTGTCTTGAGAGGGTCGGCTGCGTGATGTGCAGCACTTCTGCGGCCTTTGTAATGCTTTCCTCGCGAACGACCGCGAGGAAATATTTCAATACACGAATTTCCATGAACGACATTCCTTTCGTTTTCGGTTTTTGGCGTTTTCCTTTCAAGCCTTTGGCTTCATTTCAGAAACTTTCCCTTTCCTCTTCTAACAGCCCTTTGTCCTGTAAAAAGCGTTCAGGTATTTCTCTGCCCTGTCATACAGTTCTTCAAAAGCCTGCTCATACGTGATTTCGCCATATTCCGGATCCCGAACCCCAAAGAAGAAATGACTCACGTTGTATACCCTGTCATCCGGAAGATTCCATCGCGAGATTCGTTCTATCGCCCCGTCTGAGAGTTCCGCAAAACAGGTAAACATAGATACTTCACTGTCTTCAAGATACCGGGCCGCCAAATACGTCCTGTCAGGAATGATGCCGTGATTCTCCAGCGTATTCCAGACCTGATCCGAAACCGGTCGGCCCTGCGTGTCAGGATATGCGGATCTTGCTTCTCCGGCTACGGGCAGATTTCTTTCCTTTGCCAGATGGTTCAGAATATTTGCCGCCATCACGCTGCGGTTCAGGCCTCCGTCACAGCAGAAACAGATCCTTTCCGGAACATCCCTGTAAGTCTGCATATCAAGGAAGCTCTGCGCCGTCAGCCCTTCGGGATAAAACTCGAAAACCGGTGCGTTCTCCGGATTAATCTGTGCGAAATCTACGGCTGCCCCGAGCGTATCTCCATCCAGCATACCGGGCCTGAAATACGCAAGAGTAATATGCGGTGTCAGGGGATAAGGAAGATTCTGTATGCCATCGAAACGATGGTACAGCTCCAGCAGCAGTTCATAGTCCTGCTCTGTCTGCGGACGCAGCATCAGTACCAGCGACTTGGACACCATATTGACAATCCGGTCTGAAACCATGGCTATCCTTCTTCCGGCATAGTCTTTTCTGATGGCGCTTACGATATCAACAGCCCTGCTGATACTGTCCTCAACCTCCTGTTTGTAGTCTTTTTCTGAATCTGAGGCGCACATCTCCCGTGAAATCAGGTCATGCAGCGTCATATGGATTGTGGACGCAGGAAGAGGGTGTGCCAGCATACCGGTTTCGTCCAGCCTGCAGCAGAGCGCTTTCTGCATCAGCTGTATTATCTGAAGACACTGGTTCCCCGGCCTGAACACCACAGTACTGCCGGGAAACGGAACATAGTTTCCGTCAGGACTGATTTTGTTCAGCAGGCCGTCTGCCGTATGAAAAGAACCGTGGATCGGCTCATATTTCCAGGCAGTCCGCTGCTCGTAATCTGATAATAAAGACATCTCACATCTCCTTTCCCGGCGGGGTGCGCCGGCATATCTATCGCTTTTTCTGTCTCGTAACGGCAGCCTTTACTTTGGAGCATAATACCCCTGGCATTCAGCTGCTCTTTCATTGCCGCCCCAGGCGGCGCCGTAATAAAACTGCGGCTTCTCACCACAATGCTGTCTTTTTTATCTGATTCTTATCATACACGATCCTGGGAGATTTGGCATATTTATTTTGCACCATTTTTTCCGCTTACAGGATTTCGGGGTGCTGTACACCAGTGGCGCACGTTCAGCGCCGGTTCCAAATGCCGGTGATACACGTTCAAAGCCGGTATAGAAAGTCTCCAGAAAATAAATGATTTAAACAATCGTCTTCTGGACGACGGCCGCCTGGACGACCTGAAACGCTCCGTGAAAGATCATACATTCCAGGAAGCTCTTCTGAAAGAATACGGCCTGGATGCGGACGACTCGGATCCGGAGAATCTGTTCCTGTGATTCGCCGCAGATATATCCGCATTCTCCGCAAAGTTTTATCCAGATTTCTCGTTTGTGAAGACCGCACAGGCAGCGTGTCGGCATGGTCTTACCGACTCCGTTGGTTCCGGTAATTGCTTCAAAATTAGAGAATGCAGTGCAGTTCCGTCAGATCCTCCGCCGCGCTGCTATTGCCAATATACACTGTGTACCACCCGCTCTCGCAGACCATCCGTCCCGCCGCTTCATCGTAATACGCCATTTCCTCTGTCCGGCAGCGGAGAATAACCTGCCTCCTCTCCCCCACTTTCAGGAAAACCTTTTTGAAATCCTTTAATACCTTAAGCGGCCGTTCCACCGCGGAGTCCGGCAGGCCCACATACAGCTGTATTACTTCGGATCCGGCCATTTTTCCTACATTTTCTACTATGACAGAAGCGCAGATCTCACCATCCCCGTACCAGGCTGCATGCTCCGTGAGACGGAAACTGGTATAGGACAGCCCATAACCAAACGCATACCGAGGCTTTCTCCCCTTTTTATCCAGCAGCGTATACCCGTGATCGTAACTGTACCATTGCTCCGCTGCCTCCCAGTTGATCTCCGGCAGATCTGCCTCATCCCGCACGATACTGAATGGAAGTTTCCCGCCTGGATTGACTTTCCCGAACAGGACTCGCCCCAGAGCCGTCCCGCCCTCCATTCCTGCGTAATACAGAAACAGGATCGCCCCCACGCGGCCGCACCAATCCTCCATTTGGATCATACTGCCGCCCGTCAATACGACGATCACATCCCCCCGCACCTCGGCTGCAGTCTCAATCAGCCTGCGCTCACACTCCTGCAGCGCGAGACCGTCCTTCCGGTCGCCTCCCTGACGGCGGTTTCCCCTCCGGTCAATCTCGATGGCTTCCCCTTCCGTGACATAACTGCTGCCTGCCACCACAATCACATGGTCCGCCTGCTCTGCCAGTCTCCTGACATGGTCCAGGGACTTTCCTCCATAGTAAACCACTTCCGCTCCCTTCGCGTTCTGCACGATTCCCTTCAGAGGTGTCACCACATAAGGAGGATATACCTGACTGGAGCCCTGATCCCCTGTCATCTCCAGATCTGCCTTCTCACCCAGCACAACAATTTTCTTTTTCTTCGGCTTCAGAGGCAGCAGATCTCCTTCGTTCTTCAGCAGGGTGATCCCTTCTTCCGCACATTTTTGCGCCAGTCTTCTATGCCTCTGAAAGTCCGCCTCCCCCACCGGTTTTTTCCAGAGGCCTGATAGGCCAGCTCTGTGCGCAGGATCCGCAGGGCTGCCTCGTCGATCTGCCCTTCGCTGACCCTGCCGTCCCGCAGCAGCTCGCGCAGGCGCTCCCCATAATAATAAGTGTTCGGCATCTCCACATCCATGCCGGCGTCCATGGCCTTGCCCGTATCCGTGATTCCCCAGGTAAAATCACTGATCACAAACCCGTCAAATCCCCACTCGCCCTTCAGGACATCCCGGATCAGGTAAGCGTTCTGCCCGCATTTTTCGCCCTGATAAGAATTGTAGGAACACATCACCGCTCCGGCCCCCGCCTCTATACACCTGTGAAAATGCGGGAACATGACCTCCCGCTCCGTTCGTTTATCACAGAGGATATTTACCTGATGCCGCACATTCTCCATCGAATTACAGACGAAATGCTTGACACAGGCGATCACTCCCCGGCTCTGTACCCCTTCCACCAGCGCGGCTCCCATCCGCCCCAGCAGAAAACTGTCTTCCCCGTAGGATTCCTGCGCGCGTCCCCATCCGGGATGATACGGGAGATTGACACAGATTCCTCCGAAAAAATTCCCGCCTGCTGCCAGCACCTCCTCCGCCATGGCCGCGCCGACCTGTCTCTCCAGATCCGGATCAAAAGAAGCTCCGCGCAGAACCACAACCGGAAAACAGGTATAAACGCCATGACCGCAGACCACGCCGCGGGTACCGTCCACAAAAGAGACAGGGGGAACCTGCCAGCGTGTAATTCCCCCTGCCTGATAAGGACTTTCGTTATAATGTGTCTGCAGCTGCCCGCGGATGGCTCCCTGCGCCTCCTTCCAGGTGGCGCTTCCGCTCATAAGTCCGATCTTCTCCTCCAGCGTCAGCGTTTTCAGGATCTGCTCCGCCCGCTTCTGAAACCGCTTTCTGTATTCCTTCCATTTGTTCATTGTTTCTCCTCAATAACCGCTTCCAGCAGTTCCTTCACAAAAGGAACCTCAAAATCCAGATAGCCCTTCAGCTCACTGTCATAATGCTCCATATTTCCCATCTCACGGAACGCTTTCGGGGTCAGGCCCGTCTTCTCCCGGAAAATGCAGAAGATCCCGTTCCCGCAAGGTGATCAGCTCCGACTGCACCCTCACCTCAATGCAGCCCTTCAGCACGCCAATAATCTCATATTCATTGTGCCAGTGAAGCGTGCTGCTCTCGATCGACGCCACGAACGCATTTACCGGAAAATCCGACGGTTTATTGATGGACTCATAAATCGAATATGACATACTGTTTCTCCATTTCTGAGACCGTTCACCTATAATTATACTAAACAAACAGAGTTTTCACAATTCGGAAAACTCCCACCATCTCTGCCTGACAGTGGGAGTTCCGAAAATTATATCCGGCAAATCGCTGTTAGTTCGCTTTTGCTTTTCTCTCTTCCAGACCTGCCGCGATCTGCGGATAAATCTTATCCAGATTGCAGAAAGCGAGGGTGACAAGGCCGATCACGATCAGAACGGCGGGCACCAGAGTGAACACCGTCTTGATCCCGGATACCGTAGCGGCCGTCTGCGCAGTAAGCGCGCCGTCATAAGCAGCCCAGGCAAGGCCCCAGCCCACCAGAGCAGATCCGAGACCCGCGCCCACCTTCATACCGAAGGAGGTAGCGGAATTGGTCAGTCCGTCCAGACGGACGCCGGTCTTCCACTCACCGTAATCGATCACGTCCGCTACCATGGCAAACAGCCCCGCATTATGCGGAATACCGCCGATACCAAGACAGATCAGACCGATCACTGCATTGGTAAAGGAAGCCGGGAAGAAGGCCATGATCAGCACGCCGGCCAGCTCGATCACATAACCCAGCATCATGCTCTTCCATTTGCCCAGCAGCTTGTTTATGTACGGGTAGACCAGATTCCCGATCATCTTGGGCAGGATGAAGCAGAGGGTCAGGGGCCCCATCAGACCTGCGTTGCCCAGCACGTCACGGGCATAGTAGATCCGGAGTCCGTTATTCACGCCGAGGATCGTATAGTTCAGCACAAATACAATGGTCAGTAAGAAGAAATATTTATTCTTAAACAGATATTTGAAAGACTCGCCCACGCTTGTCTTCTCGTCCGCGGACTGTTTTTTCGCGGTATTCTGCTCAATATTGGTACGCTCTTTGGTTCCCAGGAAGGTGATAAGCAGCAGCACGATCGCGATACCGCCGAAGATCAGGGACATGCCCGTCCAGCAGACGGCTCAAAAGCATCAGCGTGCCGATGGTGGCCGCCGCGATGCCAACACTGTCGGTATAGTACAGAGTCAGATAGGACCCGATGGTGGTCCACACCAGATTACACCCGCCGTCTCCTACTGCAAACGCAAGAATTTCACCCCATGAGGGTTTATTGTTTTGTTTTGTTTCATTTCCAGTTCCCCCTTTGTATATTATGAAAATGCATCCTTCAGATTCACGGTCAGAAGAGATATGCTCCCTTCCCCTTTGTAAATGAAATAGAGTTCCTGTTCTTCCTCTCCAAATGCCGTCTCCGCCTCCGCAGGTTTCCAGTAATGCGCCGGCCGCAGAGCGATCTCCGCCTTTGGTTCTCCGTCTGGCTCTGTACAGATGAGCAGACGTCCCTTCGATTCCGCCTGGTAGATCACCTCAACCCGTTTTGTCTCAGCCAGATGGATATATTTGTAACCGATCAGCGTCCCATCCTTGACGTTGGTGATATACCGTTCCCCGTCCGCGCAGGTCATATAGGGGAAATCCACCTCTGCATTGGTGCGTCCCAGGGAGGACAGCGCACCCATATGCCCGTTGGTCAGATTGCAGCAGTACACCGCCGGATAGGAAGCGCAGCCCGAGAGCGGTCCCGGATTCATGCCGCTGGTGGTGATCGTCACCTGTGGGATCCGTCCCTCCTCGTCAAAATACACCCGCTCCGCACAGCCCTGTCGGTTATACTGGTTCACAAAGGTATGCCGGTGATAGAACATATACCATTGCCCTTTGATTTCCACCAGGCCTCCGTGATTGTTGCCCACGGACATCAGTTTGTCCTCTTCCTTCCGTCCCCGATAGCCCACATCGCCGTTGCTGACGATCACGCCGCCGAAGATAAAGTCTTCCATCGGCTTGTCGCTGACGGCGTAACAGAGCTGGTGCGTGTTGACGGAGGAGTAGATCAAATAGTATTTCCCCCGGATCTTCCGGATTGAGGGACCCTCAAAATATTCATTTCCCTCGAAGGAAGTTCCCTTTCCATATTTCAGGCTGGGAATAACCACGACGGGACCCTCCTCCACCGTGAGCATGTCGTCCCGCAGCTTCACCACACTTCCGCCGCGAAGATCCTGCCCTTTGTACCGGGGAATGTTGATCATACAAGGAGCAAATCCAAAATACAGGAAATTCCCCTCCTCCGAACAGATCACCGACGGATCGTAGGTCTGGTTCTCCGCCATGACCGTGCCGTCCGCATACTGTACCCGCCCATAAAATTCATAACTTCCCGCCGGCGTGTCACAGACGGCCACATTAATGGAGTCCTGAAACTTGATGCAGTAGTAGAGATAGTACCTCCCATCCCTTCCCTGCACCACGTCCGGCGCGTAAAGCGGAAGGCCTTCGGTATTATAGGGATCCTGATCCTTCCGATATATGACCCCCTCACATCTCCAGTCCGACAAGTCGTCCACACTGGCGGACCAGGCCACGTAATCCAGTTCGCAGAACTCATTCCCATTCTCCATATCATGACTGCCGAACACATACAGGCGATCGCCAAACACATGGGGCTCCCCGTCCGGAATATGCTCATACAGCGGCAGATATGGGTTGTGACATTGCGTCTTCATTCCCTCCGTTTCCTCCTTTCTGCCTCGCCCCGGCATACAGGGCAGGCCCGCAGGGTATTTTAATTTTTCCTTTGCTGTCATCATTATACCGATTTCCCACTTTTTGCTTCTGTCAATTTTTTCTTTTTTGTCTGTCAAAAAAGGACATTTCTGGTGAAAGTGCCGAAAAAAGGGCTGTTGGAAATATAAATAGTTTCAAACAGGGGCAGGAATAACCCGATAAGAGTTATTCCTGCCCCTGAAATTTTTCAGCGAGACCTGTGTATGTGAAAAGGGAAGACCACATAAAAGCGCACTTCCTCACCTGCTTCCTGCCGCTGCAGTTCGCTCTGTCCATTACTGTCGGCAATTTGCGGCAGTCAGATTTTGAGTCTCTTCTATTTCAGTAATCATGTCAATCCTGCCCTGATGCCTGCCTCCTTCAAACTCTGCCGCCAGCCACTCATCAACAATCATCTTCGCGGTTTCCATACCGATCACTCTGGAACCAAAAGCAAGGATATTTGAATTGTTATGCTGCCGGGAAAGTCTGGCAGTATATGGCTCACTGCAGACACAGGCCCTGATGCCGTGCACTTTATTGGCTGCCAGACTGATGCCGACTCCGGTACCGCAGATCAGAATTCCTCTGTCCGCTTCTCCGGCGGCCACCATTTTGGCCACCTTAAACCCGCTGACAGGATAATTGAAGCGCTCATGGCTGTTTGTTCCCACGTCGATTACCTCATAGCCTTTACCTTCCAGATATTCCTTAATTTCCTTCTTCATCTCGACTGCCACATGGTCATTTCCGATTGCCAGTTTCATGTTTTTCTCCTTATTTTAAATGTGTTCTTTCAAAAAACCCAGTACGATATTAAGAACCGTATCATTATTCCAGCCAATGAACGTGAGAAGCGCAGGGGGACGAGGGCGCACTGAAAAGAGAATACCTATTTTTTGAGGTTTACTGGGAGCGGAAACGCAATATCCAGGGCACGCTCAGGCATTAAAATACATCATAACGGAGGATATCACCGGATATGCTTCGTCTATCAGACAGCCTGTCTTTCGTAGTAATCGATCAGTTTCTTCGTAACCTCTCGCTGCAAATCATACGG
>CANQEC010000092.1 GCA_947594335.1 uncultured Lachnospiraceae bacterium | reverse complement strand
TATTATGGGGCGTTCCTGAAATTCGCGGATATGGCGGAGGATTTTCTGAAACAGGCGCAGAAAGGAAAGCCGTATGACGTATACCATGAATACAGAGCGCCGGTTTCGTCTGGCGTAAAGCTTGCGGTTTCCTGCGGGTTCGGCCTTGCGGCTGCGCTGCTTGTGCTCCTCGGCTTCCGGGCGCAGCTTCGCAGCGTGTCGTACGAGAGAGGAGCCCGCCAGTACGTCAGGCAGGGAAGCCTTCATCTGACGCGCGCAAAGGATCTTTTCCTCTACCGCACCGTCACGCGCACAAAGATTGAGAGGCCGCCGTCCACGCCCGCATCCGGCGGGGGAGGAGGAAGCAGCATCCATACCACGTCCTCAGGAGGCAGGGCCGGAGGCGGCGGCGGGAAATTTTAAGCTGTAAAGCGGCCGCAAGAACCGCAGAACGGATCTGCGAAGCCTTTTGGTTATTCAGTACTACGAGTACGAGGTTATCCCCCTTTTTTTTGAACTCATGATACGATGATTTTTTGTCCGGAATTTTATAAAATAGTCATATGTTCCAAATAATTCCGGATAGTTTGGAATAAATCCGTATATTATCACAAGAAGGAGAGATATTTATGCCAAAAGAAAAAAAGCAGCTGTCTAAAGCGCTGAAAACGTTTTATGGCGTAGGCGATCTTGGTTTCAACTGGATGACCAACATCGAGACGTACTATTTTGCCTTTTTCCTGACAAACGTGGCAAAATTCCCGATGGCTCTGGTGACCATGATCCAGACGATAGGCAGCGTGGTGGACGCCGCGCTTTCCTGGGTCTACGGTATCATGATCAACAAGATGAAGCCGCTGAAGTGGGGCCGCTATCGTTCCTGGCTGGCGGTTCTTCCGTGGGTTGTTCCGTTCCTGTATCTGCTGCAGTACCGTGCGTTCGGAGCCGGAATGGGCGCGGCGCTGATTATTATCTTCGGTACGATATCGAGCCATATTGCGTGGAATATTCCGTACGTGGCGAATATGGCTATGGTTAATGTCGCGGGTGAGACAGCTGATGACCGTAACGCGCTGAGCTCCGTCCGTACTCTGTGGACCTACGTGGCAAGGATGACCTATTCCTATGTAGGCCCTGGCTGTGTGGCTTTCTTTACCGCAAAGCTCAGTGAGCAGAATGCTTACGCCGCTACCGCTTTCGCAATGGGCGTTGTCATGGCAGTTCTGTACTTCACGCACTTTGTACTTTTCAAGGGCTATGAGGAGACGGGCGAGGAGGAAATTGCGAGACTGCAGAGAGAGGCGCAGGCCCGCAAGGAATCAAATCAGAAGACAGCCGGCATCGGCGCTGCGATCGCTTCCAATCCGCAGATCCTCGGCGTTCTTATTTCCTACATGTTCTATATGATGTACAGCTTCTGTTATTCCGCATTTGTTGTATACTATGGACAGTATGTTGCGATGGATGCAGGCTTCATGACCAGATTCCTGCTGTTCTCCAATGTAACGGGAGTTATCGGTTCCGTCGTCAGCCGCAAGGTTGCGCAGAAGATGTCCGCCAAGGGTACCTATCAGCTTGCCATGATCTGCATCGCGGTTCTTTATTTCGGAGCGTATGTCATGAGAAACACTCCGACCGTCGTTATCGTCCTGATGTCGATCGCAGGCTTCTTCGCCGCGTTCGTGGTGGCTATGACCATCCCGATGCTGGCAAACTGCGCGATCTACAGTGAGTGGAAGACCGGCGTCAACTGTACGGGCGCTGTAATGGGATTCCTGAATGTTCCGATCAAGATCGCGGTTATCTCCCGCGGCGTCCTGATCTCCGCAGTGCTTACCATCACAGGCTTTGACGCCAGCATCGCAGTGGAAGAGGCTTCCGCGGCGGTTAAGAACGGTATCGCGGTTGGATTCGCCGTTATCCCGGCTATCCTGATCGTGATCGGCCTTGTGGTTGTCACAGTCGGCTACCACATCAAGGATGCCGATGTTGAGAAGTACTCCGCTGATATCAAAGCGCGCAAGACAGCGTAATCAGACACATAAAACAATCAAATACATAAAAAGAAACTGAAAAATCATTTATTTTAGGAGGGTAAAAACTATGTTAACAGCGAAAGAAAATCTCCTTGAGTGTATTCGCGGAGGTAATCCGGATCGTTTCGTAAATCAGTATGAGTTTGTCAAGCTTCGCATGAATCCGTCAGGCCTGCACAGCAAACGTCCGAACAAGGGCGAGCCGGACTGCGCAAATGCCTGGGGCATCACCTACAGCTATCCGGAGAACGTTCCGGCAGGCTTCCCGGTTCATACGCCGGAGAAGGTCGTGATCAAGGACATCGAGAACTGGCAGGACTATGTACATGCTCCGTCACTGGATTTCCCGGAGGAAGAGTGGGAGATGTTCAGAAAGCAGTATGACGCAGTTGATACCACCAAGGCTCTGAAGGCTGCTTTCGTAGCTCCCGGCCTGTTCGAGCAGTGCCATCACCTGGGCGAGATTTCCGCAACGCTGATGAACCTTGCTCTGTATCCGGACGAGATGCATGACCTGATCAAGTATCTGACCGAGTATGAGCTTCGTCTGGCAGAGCTGATCTGCGACAAGCTGCATCCGGACACGCTGTTCCATCATGATGACTGGGGCGGCCAGAACACGACGTTCATGTCCCCGGCTATGTTCGAGGAATTCTTCGTAGATCCGTATAAGGAGATTTATGGATACTATCACAACCATGGCGTTGATATAATTATCCATCATTCCGACAGCTACGCTGCTACGCTCGTTCCGGACATGATCGAGATGGGCATCGACATCTGGCAGGGCTGCTTCTCCACCAACAATCTTCCTGAGCTGATCAAGAAGTACGGCGGAAAGATCTCCTTCATGGGCGGCATCGAGAACATGCTTGTTGATTATCCGGGATGGACGCCGGAAGTGGTTCATGACGTTGTCTATAAGACGCTGGATGAGTGCGGAAATAAGTACTTCATTCCGTGTATCGCACAGGGCGGCCCGGGTTCCGTTTACAAGAATGTATACGCTACGCTGGGCGCTGAGATCGACCGTTACAATGTCGAGAAGTTCGGCTGCAGCCTGGATGAGATCAAGGCAAGCCGTCTGGAAGAGGAGGTCATGTTCCCGGGAATGTAAGCATTTCCGATGACATGGCGGACGGCAGACTGCTGATACATTGAGATAAAAAATCTGTGAAAATGAGGCGCTGCAAAGCGGATGAGAGTTTCTTCCGCGAAGCGGCGCTTCTTTTTTGCTGACAATCCACTTGAATATTTTACTGGATTTTCATATAATGATGCCAGGGATAAAGTGCGGAGAAATCCGCGGTATCATGGGGCAAAATACTTTTTGCCCCCATCATTATATAATAAATTACAATGCAGGCCGCGCGGCAGCGCCGGCCTATGATGGGGGAAGCGCAGTGAAATTAAGTATGTGGATGATTGCCAACAGGCTGGATATGCTGGAGCCGGAGATAAGCATCAAAGACTCGGCGAAAGCGACGCTCAGAAGCGCCAGGAAAGCATATGCGACAGACTGTGTTTATGTATATCAGGACGGGGCCGATTCTGTCTGTATGGCCGACGGGGACTGGATCCGTCTGAAGGATATGGATGAAAAGCAGGCCTTTGAGGTGATCCAGAGTGTGTTCGACTTTTATGACCATTGGAACGAGGCGGTGCTTCATGCGCTCCAGGAAGGAGATTACGACGGGCTGACGGGGAAATTGTGGCAGGTTCTCCGCAACCCGATCATTCTGATGGACGCTAACCGCAGGGTGATCTCCCTGAGCAAGCAGTACAGCGAAGATGATCTGGACGAGGAGTGGAAATATCTGTCCGAATTTGGCTACAGCTCCGTAAAAAGCATTGAATATCTGCGGCGTTTTTACAATACGGCCCAGTTAAATGAGTCCCAGGAGCCGAAGGTGTTCCGCTTCCCGCCGGAAGCCGGCCGAAGAGACTGCATGTTTGCCCCGATCTACTATAAGGGCGTCCTGTACGGGAGGATTTCCGTGCTGGAGGAAAGCCGCCCTCTGAACGCGGGGGATATGGAGATCGTGAAGCACGTCGTGGCGCTGATGGGGCCTTACCTGGAGCAGAGGCCCCAGGTGAAGGTCGGCGCGGTCCACTCCGTTTTTCTGGATCTTGTCCTGGAGAATCCGGTGGACGACAAAACCGTGGAATACCAGCTGAAGTATCTGGGCTGGAAGCGCAATGACCTGTTCCGTGTGATGATCTTCACCATCCGGCCGGAGCAGTACCAGGAGGAAGCACTGTTTACGGTGGCGGGCCTGCTGGGGGAGAATCTGAGGCGGGTGGCGGTATTTACAAAAGGAGCCTATATTGTGGCGGTTCTCGATGAGAGCGTCGTGCCTGAGAACCGGATCCTTCCGCTGCTCGATATCATTCTTCAGAAAAACGGGCTTCAGATGGGGAAAAGCTTCTGCGCGCGCGGCATCCGCGCTATTTCCTATCTGTACCGCCAGTCCCTGGCCGCGCTGCATTACGGGAGGAAATTTAATCCCGGAAAAGATGTCTACCATTTCTACCAGTGCGCCATGGATTATATCCTGGACAAGAACGGGGTCTGGGTGGGGGACAACCCCGCCTACGCCTGTCATCCGGACGTCATCCGTCTCTGGAAGCTGGACAGAAAGTCCAGCGGGAACCGGCTCGTGACGCTTTGGACCTACCTGGATAATGACCGTTCCCTGATCAACACGGCCCAGCAGCTGTATATCCACAGGAGCACGCTGGTATACCGGATCAAGAAACTCCTGGACGAGCTGACCTGCGACATTACGGACGCCTACACCAGAGATTACATCAAGCTTTCCATCCGCATGCTGCGCCTGTATCAGGATCTGCCGCTTATGACGGACGACATCTTTATCTGAAGATGCCAGGGTCATAAGTCCGAAGCACGGAACAATCCGCCTGGCATCTTTTGACTCCAGCATTATCTGAATATAAAAACGGACAGAGAGCAGAACCTCCCTGTCCGTTTTACTTTCTATGCGCAGGCCCGATTAATTTTCTATGCACAGGCCCGATCAATTATCCTCCAGCTTGTCCTCCATCGTGTAGACCTGTCTCTTTCTGGCCATCTCGTCGCTGTCAAGATACTCGTCGTACGTGGTGATCTTATCGATCAGCTTTCCGTTCGGCAGGAACTCCATGATGCGGTTGGCCGTCGTCTGTACGATCTGGTGGTCGCGCGAGGAGAAAAGTTCAACGCCCGGGAACTTGATCATGCCGTTGTTCAGGGCGGTGATCGCCTCCATATCAAGGTGGTTGGTCGGCTCGTCGAAGATCAGGACGTTTGCGCCCGAGATCATCATCTTCGAGAGCATGCAGCGCACGCGCTCCCCTCCGGAGAGGACCTTCAGCTGCTTCACGCCGTCCTCGCCCGCAAACAGCATACGGCCAAGGAACCCGCGGACATACGTGGCGTCCTTGATCTCGGAATACTGGGTCAGCCAGTCCGCGATGCACAGGTCGCTGTCAAACTCCCTGGTGTTGTCCTTCGGGAAATAGGCGCGCGAGGTGGTGACGCCCCACTTGAATTTTCCCTCATCCGGCTCCATCTCGCCCATCAGGATCTGGAAAAACGTGGTCTTCGCCAGTTCGTTTCCGCCGACAAAAGCCACCTTGTCGTCATGGCCGAGCGTGAACGTGATATTATCGAGAACCTTCACGCCGTCGATGGTTTTGGAGAGATTTTCCACCATCAGAACCTCGTTTCCAATCGTGCGGTTCGGACGGAAATCAATGTACGGATACTTCCTGCTGGACGGCTTGATCTCCTCGAGCTGGATCTTTTCAAGCGCCCGTTTTCTTGAAGTCGCCTGCTTTGACTTGGAAGCGTTCGCGGAGAAACGGGAGATAAATTCCTGCAGCTCCTTGATCTTTTCTTCCTTCTTCTTGTTCGCTTCCTTCATCTGGCGGATCAGAAGCTGGCTGGACTCGTACCAGAAATCATAGTTTCCGGCGTAGAGCTGGATTTTCCCATAGTCGATATCGGCGGTGTATGTACACACCTTATTGAGAAAATAGCGGTCGTGGGACACGACGATAACCGTGTTCTCGAAGTTGATCAGAAATTCTTCCAGCCAGTTGATCGCTTCAAGGTCAAGATGGTTCGTCGGCTCGTCGAGCAGCAGGATATCCGGGTTGCCGAACAGAGCCCGCGCGAGCAGCACCTTCACCTTCTCATTTCCGTTCAGATCCTTCATCATCGCGTAGTGGAGGTCTGTGTCGATGCCAAGTCCGTTCAGCAGAGAAGCCGCGTCGGACTCCGCCTCCCACCCGTTCATCTCGGCAAACTCGCCCTCAAGCTCGCTCGCGCGGATGCCGTCCGCGTCCGTGAAATCCTCCTTGGCGTAGATCGCGTCCTTTTCCTGCATGATATCGTAAAGCCTCTGATTTCCCATGATCACGGTATCCAGAACAGGAAACTCGTCATATTTGAAATGATCCTGCTCCAGCACGGAAAGACGCTGCCCCGGAGTGACGGAGATATCCCCGTTCGTTGTCTCGAGATTTCCCGAAAGAATTTTCAGGAAGGTAGATTTGCCGGCGCCGTTCGCGCCGATCAGCCCATAGCAGTTCCCCTCTGTAAATTTGATGTTGACATTCTCAAATAACGCTTTCTTTCCTACCCGGTAAGTCACATTGTTTGCACTGATCATCTGATAACCTCATTTTCTGCATGATTTATAAACTCTTCCTTATTGTAGCGAAAAACCAGAAAAATGCAAGTGTTTCCGCAGAAAAAGAAGAGCAAAACGAAAAAAGGCCGCTCCGTTTTAAACGGCACGGCCGCAGATTCAGCAAAATGGACGCGGCCGCAGCTTCAGCAGGCCCCGGTAAATTCGATAAAGCGCCCCCGAAATTCATTAAAGTATTTTCTGCCGAGAGGCAGGGTCACGCAGCAGTCGAGTGTCACGCCTCCGGTCCGCGAAAAATGCGAGATGCGGGCCAGATTCACGGCGTAGGAATTATGACACCGGGCGAACCGGGAGGAAGGCAGTTCGCCCAGGATCTGCGAAAAGGTCATGCGCACAGTGTAGTCTTTTGCCCATGTGTGGACCGTCAGAGCGTGGTTCAGAACCTCCATGTAAAGAATGCTGTCAACGGGGATCTGAACATCTCTGCGGTTGTATCTCAAAATAATATTTTCCGACTCCTCCGTGCGCTCCAGACCAGGATTGATCGCTTCTTCAATATTATATGCAGACATTACCGTTTCTCCTTTACAAAATTATGAGATCAGTAAAATGTTGTCGGTTTATGTTACCATAACATTTCAACTCCGAATTTTCAATATATTTATGTATTTCACTTGCTTTTCGTGTTAAATCACTTGTTTTTATACATTCCGGGACGTATAATGAAAAAAATATTTCAGACTGGAGTGACTCTGTGAAAACCGATGATCTGATCTTCCGCTCTATTTTCATCATAACAGAGTATTACAAAAACAACCTGGAGCCGTTCTTTGAGAACATCAGCGACGACATCCTGTGGATCGGCCCCGCCCAGCGGCAGCAGATGCAGGGCCGTGAGAACCTGATGCAGGTCTGGGCGGCGGAAAAGCATGCCCTGACTTTTACGATGGGCGACATCAAGGCTCTGTGCGTCTCGCCGCACGACCGCGTGAAGGAGATCCTTCTGCATTACGACATTTACACCCACTATCCCAGCGGCAACACGACCATGAGCGACCAGCGTCTGCACTATACCTAGCGGGAAAAGCGGGTGAAGACCGCCGCCGGCTGGGAATACAAGACGGAGATCGTGATGATCCATATCAGCAACGCGTGGGAGTATGACAGCCGGGACGCGATCTATCCCGTCCACTATGAAACTGTGTCCAGGTCGGCGCGCTTCTTCACGAAGGCGGAACATTACGTGACTGTAAAAACGCCGGATATGAGCGTATACCGCATCATGGCGGAGCATATCCTGTATATTGAGACCGTCAAGCGTTCCGCGCGGCTGCGGGTACACACGGAGAAAGACACGATCATCATAAATGAGACGCTGCCGGAATTTGAAAAGAAGTATCCGGGACTTTTTCTGCGCATCCACGCCAGCTACCTGATCAACCCCGCCCATGTGCGGGAGATCCGCCGCTTTTCCGTGACTCTGTCAGACGGGACGGAGCTTCCCATCCCGGAGAAGAAATATACCCGGGTCCGGAAGCAGCTCCTGCAGGAGGACAGAGAAAAACAGCTGCTGGCCGCGGGGGAGCAGAACCCTTCCGACCCCGGCGCATTATAAAGCACATTAAGGCACATTATAATAGGAAGTCTTTTGGCGGGGCATCCGCCGCCGGTCACAAAAAAAGGAGGGCCGGCCGCCGTTTTCTGTCGCAGACGACACGGAAAATGGCGCAAATGACCGTGCAAAGGGGAGAAAGATGTGATACAATCTTTCATACAGAGCGCGAAAGTCCGGTCTTTGTACGGGAACAGACGGCAGATCTGTGCCGGACGGGAGGGGGGCTTTCCTTGTGGTGTCCGCGGCAGAAGTCTGGAAAGAAAACCGGGCCCGCATGAGGGAAATTCGATGAAAGAGGAGTGGAATTGATCATGAATGTAAATCAGGCGATCGTCAGGATTCTTGAGGAAACCGGCAGGGTTTCCCATGTGTTTGGCTGTGCCGGACAGGGAAACATGCCGCTGCTTTCGGCGCTGCGGGATTCGGATAAGATCAGGACAGTCATTGCGGAAAACGAGCAGGCAGCCTCCGCTATGGCATGCGGGTACGCCATGTTCAATCCCGACAATCTCGGCGTCTGTTTTGCGCCGGACGGGCCGGGAGCTTTCAGTCTGTTCTCCGGTCTGGCGGCCGCGTA
>CANQEC010000091.1 GCA_947594335.1 uncultured Lachnospiraceae bacterium | reverse complement strand
AACGTACCATAAAAAAAGATATACTACTTTAGAGCAGTATACTTTAAAGTAGCATATCTTTTAATATTTTAATTCAGAAAATCCTTCAGTCTCTTGCTTCTCGACGGATGTCTCAGTTTCCGCAAAGCCTTCGCCTCAATCTGACGGATCCTCTCTCTTGTAACGTTGAATTCCTTGCCTACTTCCTCGAGCGTCCGGGCGCGTCCGTCCTTCAGGCCGAAGCGCAGGCGTACCACCTGGCGCTCACGCTCCGTCAGCGACTCCAGAGCCGTCGTGAGCTCCGCGCGCAGCATCGAAAACGCGGCGGAATCAGCCGGCGACAGCGCGGTATCGTCCTCGATGAAATCACCGAGGTGGGAATCGTCCTCCTCGCCGATCGGCGTATCAAGGGACACCGGATCGCGGGAGATCTTCAGCACTTCACGCACGCGGGCAACCGGAACATTCAGCCGGTCCGCAACCTCCTCCGGGGTCGGTTCGCGGCCAAGCTCCTGCAGCAGCGTCCTCGTCATGCGCAGCGTTTTGTTGATCGTCTCCACCATATGTACCGGAACGCGGATCGTTCTCCCCGTATCCGCGATCCCTCTGGTGATCGCCTGACGGATCCACCAGGTCGCGTACGTGCTGAATTTGTATCCCTTTGTATAGTCAAATTTATCGACTGCCTTCATCAGGCCCATGTTGCCTTCCTGTATCAGGTCAAGAAACGGCATTCCTCTTCCCACATATTTCTTGGCAATGCTGACAACCAGACGCAGGTTCGCCTCGGTCAGCTTCTTTTTGGCTTCCTCATCGCCCTGCTCCACAAGCTTCGCCAGCTCCACTTCCTCGTCTCCAGACAGCAGAGGGACATTTCCTATTTCTTTCAGATACATCCTGACCGGATCTTCCGTGCTTACGCCTTCCAGAATATCCACATCGTCGATCATCTCGATCTCTTCTCTCTCCGACTCGGACAGCAGCATATCGTCGTCCGTATCGAGCAGCAGCTCTTCATCCGGCATATCCTCCGGAGATTTGCCGCGCAGAATATCGATATGACTTTTCTCAAGATACTCCAGAATCATATCCATTCTGTCTTCTGTCAGTTCTATACCCGGAAACGCGTTCAGGATCTCGTCGTACTCCAGCGTATTTTTCCTGGTCTTCGCAAGAGCTTTCAGACTTTCCAGATTTTTAACAAACTGCTCCTGTACTTCATTCATGAGTATTTTCTCCCCCCATCTGTCAGATTGTACGCACCTTTTAACATATCATTTTTGACAAACGCTGTCAACTTCCGCGCGAAAAACACCGCTGGAAGTTACAGGAAAGTTACAGTTTCACCCCCTGATATCACGGCAGGGCGCCCGCTGTCCGCAGCGATATTACAGGCCCTCCGGTATTTTCTATGTAACCCCGGGTAATACGCACACTTCCTATGTTGTCGTCCTTCGGTATCTCATACATGATATCCAGCATGATCTCTTCAATGATCGCGCGCAGGGCGCGGGCTCCCGTCTTCTTCTCAAGAGCGCGCTCAGCGATCGCGTTAAGGGCGTCGTCGTCAAATTCAAGCTGAACCTCATCCATGGCAAGAAGTTTTTTATACTGTTTGATAATCGCGTTTCGCGGTTCCTTGAGGATCTGCACAAGCATCTCCTTCGTGAGTCCTCCCAGCGAAAAGATCACCGGAAGTCTTCCGATAAATTCGGGGATCATCCCGAATTTCCTGATATCCTCCACCGTGACCTTCGTGAGGATATCCGGGTCGTCGTCATATTTATCCTTCAGATCGCTGCAAAAGCCGATGGACGCCTGCTTGTTGAGGCGCTCCCTGATGATCTCCTCAAGACCCGGAAACGCTCCTCCGCAGATAAACAGAATATTCTTCGTGTTTACTGTCTCCATCGGGACCATCGCGTTTTTGCTCGTCGCGCCGACCGGGACCTCAATCTCGCTCCCTTCAAGAAGCTTCAGCATTCCCTGCTGCACGGATTCCCCGCTTACGTCGCGCTGATTCGCGTTGCGCTTTTTCGCGATCTTGTCAACCTCGTCGATAAAGATAATTCCCTGCTCCGCACGTTCCACATCATTGTCCGCCGCGGCAAGAAGCCTCGATACCACGCTCTCGATGTCGTCGCCGATATAACCGGCTTCCGTCAGAGACGTCGCGTCCGCGATCGCGAGAGGAACATCCAGCAGGCGGGCCAGCGTCTTGACCAGATAAGTCTTGCCGCTTCCCGTCGGACCGATCATCAGCATGTTGGACTTTTCAATCTCCACATCATCCGCTATGTCTGATGAAATTCTCTTGTAATGGTTATATACAGCAACGGAAATCACCTTCTTCGCGTGTTCCTGCCCGATCACAAATTCATCCAGGCTGGCTTTGATCTTGTGAGGGGCCGGGAGATTCCTGCGGTCAGGGATTTTTCTCTCCTGCTGTTCCTGCGGTTTTTTCTTTCGGATTCTCTGCTTCTGCGGGATCATATTGAACAGATCGGAGAGATTGATCATACTGATGTTCGTCATCTTCGGCTTCGTTTTCCCCTTGTCGGAATCCTTCTTTTCCTCTCTTCCGTCTCTCTGATCCGGTTCTTCCGGTATCCCCATCGCATTGGCAATATTCATCAAGTCTTTATAGGACAGTTCCGATGATTCCATCGTGTCGAACGCCTTCTGCATACAATGATGGCAGATGCAGATCTGGTTCGGCAGACAGATCATTTCTCCGGCCTTGCTTTCCGGCCTGCGGCAGACAAAGCAGACCTTTTCGTACTCTTCCGTATCCACAGTTTCCACGGGAGCATCCTGCTCCATTACCTCGTCCTTATTCCTTTCTTCCATTCTTTACTCCCAAAGCATTTCAAAAACCTAAGTCCTTCTCCACATCCTTGCGGACTGCGAACCGAAATGAACTTAAAACCCAATGTCACTTCTATCATTCCGTCCTTCAAATCCCCCCTTTGTCTTAAAATCTTCCGCCATTCATTCATGAACCGCGCATCTTGTTATTCTGTCTGATCCCAGTAGTTCCGATTCATTGTGCAGAACAGGATCACACGTCCCGGCAGACGGCGAAATGATTTTCCAAGACGGTATCCTGCATATTTAAACCCGCTTTTTACTGCCAGCCCAGGCAAAAGATAAATCCTTCCGCTCTTCAGCAGATACAAAGCCGTCTGTTTTACCAGGCGTATGCCTTCTCCCTCCGAAGGTATTCCCTCAAAAATCTCCGGGTGCTCCGCCTGGGACACTCCGAGATCGAAATTCCTTCTGAACTGCTGCATACAAGTATAATTATGTGAGTGGATCACCTTTGCGTCCGCGCGGTAAGCGACTGCTTTTCCGCTCTGGATCAGCCGTCCCGCAAAGATCATATCCTCGTTGAAGATCGTCCGGCGCTCAAAGCCTCCCAACTCCTCATAGGCGCTTCTGCGGTACATCGCGCAGACATTCGAGCAGAAAAAGGTCTTGATCCCCAGCACGGGCAGATCGTCCTTCGTGCTGACTCTGCTCTCCTTTCCGTAATTAAAGCTCCTGGTATAACGCTCCAGCACGGAGCAGTTTTCCTCCGGAAGCTGCCGCGCGTACGCGGCGCAGACATTCTCATTCTCAAAGGCCGCCCTCAGATTCTCGATCAGATGGGCGTCTGCCGGCACCGCATCCTGCGTAAGAAACAGCAAAAACGCGCCGTGCAGCATTTCTGCTGCCATGTGCCGCGTTCCGCCATGGTCAAACTCCTCTTTCTTAATATGAATAACTTCAATATTGCCCGGAGCCTCCAGGTAAGAATCATCAAACAGCTCCCTCTCCGTATTTACGAGCAGGATCCTGTGCGGCTTCCTTGTCTGCTCCTCCAGCCGCCAAAGCAGCCGGCGGAGCTTTTCGTCCGGTTTGTACACCGGTATTACAACATCAATCTCTGAATCCCTCATCACTGAATCCCTGTATCCGAAATGATCTGACTGCTGATCTGCTGCACGGTATCCGACGGCGTATAGTTCTCCTCACCGAACAGATAGCTGTGAAGCTGCGTCACATTCGCGGCAAGATTTACCGGAATGACACAGTCCCCGGCAGCGATATCCGCTGTCTGCTTGTCAAACGGGAACCCGGTTGAATCCGCGATATTGTAGCTCATCACGCCCGTCGCGAGGCTGACCAGCTCCGTTGTGCTCAGGCTCGTCGCGATATTCGGGATCATCTCATTCGCGATCGACAGCACCTTCAGCGGCTGCGATTTGGCCTTCTCAAGAATCTTTCCGAGCACCTCTCTCTGCCGGTCGGTACGCTTGTAATCCCAGCCCTCCGTGTAGCGGATCCGGCAGTACGCCAGCGCCTGGATCCCGTCCAGATGCTGATACCCCGCCGCGGTCAGAGGTTCGTAGGAGACGCCCGTCACGCGGGAATTTTCCTCGCAGTATCCGTTCAGCCACGTCAGCTCCTCCTCCGTGACTTCCATGTCGATGCCTCCGATCAGATCGACCATCTCAACGATCGCGTTAAAATCCACTGTCACAAAATCTTCTATATTAAGGTCAAGATTCGTATTCAGCATATTGATGGACTGCCGTGCGCCGCCGGCGGAATAGCACTCGGTCGCCTTGCGGTAATGCCCGTCCGTATTGTCGAGATACGTATCCCTGTATACCGACACCAGCTTGATATCCTTCGACTTCTCATTGATGCTGCAGATGATGATCGTATCGCTGTTCGTCCCGGATTCCAGGTTTCCCTCCCTTGAATCGACGCCAAAAAGCGCTATATTGCGGTAGTCCCCGGAAAGATTCAGATTGTTCACCAGAATATCCTTCAGCTTCACACGATCCATGCGATAGAGCTGCGCCCCGGCAAACAGGCCCGCGGCAACGAGCAGCAGCAGAAGCACTTCAACCACAAACAGCCATTTCCTGCGCTTCTTTTTCTTTCTTCGTCTCCGGCTGTCCTCGTAATAATATCTGTCTCTGTCATCATAGGGATAGTTCCCTCTTCTTCCCATTCGTTTTCACCTCTCGGCATCTACGGCGTCCGCGCCCGCCGTCATCTGTGTCTTCTACTATATCATTATTCTGTGAAAAAGAAAATAAAAAATACCCAATTTTGTGATAAAAGAATATGTCTTTTTGTCATCAGTAGGCATTTTTGTTGATAAACCCGTGGAATACCGTCATAATCAGTATTTTTATGTCCAGCCCGACCGTCCAGTTCTCAATATAATACAGATCATGGTCGATTCTCTTCTTGATCGAGGTATTGCCCCGCAGCCCGTTCACCTGCGCCCAGCCCGTCATGCCGGGACGCACCTGGTGCTTCACCATATAGCGCGGGATCTCCTCCCGGAATTTTTCAACAAACTGCGGCCGCTCCGGCCTCGGTCCGACAAGACTCATATCTCCCTTCAGGACATTGAAAAGCTGCGGAAATTCATCAATGCTGGTCTTTCGGATGATCTTGCCCACCGGCGTGATCCTGGGATCATTTTTTACCGTCCATCCTTTTTTCTCATCCTCTTCCGTCTGCTGTTCCATCGACCGGAATTTGTACATCTGGAACGGTTTGTTGTGGAGCCCTACTCTCTCCTGTTTGAAAATCAGCGGTCCTTTCGAGGTCGTTTTGATCAGGATCGCCGTGATCAGCATGAGCGGGGAAAAAATGATCAGGCAGATGATCGAACCGCAGATATCCATAACACGCTTTATCATCATATTAAACGTATTTGTCAGCGGAACGTGACGAATATTTATCACCGGAAGGCCCATTAAATCTTCCGTGTAGGGTTTTGTCGGGATAATGTTCCCGTAATCCGGGATAAATTTCGTGTGTACGCCGGATTTCTCGCACGTCGCCACCACGCGCTCCAGCTTGTCGTACTCGCTCAGGCCGAGCGTGATCACGATCTCATCCAGCCCGTTCAGCGAGAGAATCGACTCCAGGCTCGCCAGGGAGCCGATCACGCGGACCGTACTGTACACGGAACCCTCCTCCGCAAAATCGTCGAGGATCCCCATAATTCTGTAGTTCCACTGCGGATTCTGCTCCACGCGGTCAATAAATTCTTTCGCCGCGTGGCTGTAGCCGATCAGAATGATATGCTTGCGGTTGAACCCGCTCCTCTGGAAGCGGATCAGCGCCAGACGCACGCAGTTCCGCTGGACCACCGTCAGCACGATATTCAGGCAGATAAACAGAAAGATCATCAGACGGGAAATATGCTGCTGGCCCAGCAGGTACAAAAGGGCCGTAAAGGAAAGCCCGCCGATGGCGTTGGCCTTCAGGACATTTCCGCCCTCAAGGCGCCGCCCCTGAATCCGCTTCGACGTATAGAGATTGAACGCGTAGTACAGAAACAGAAAAAACGGCACGATGAACACGAGCGCCATCATGTATATCTGTACGGGCAGGACGCCGATCGATTCATCGTTGGTACTCCCCGGTATCAGAAACCATGCGATGACATAGGAAAGCACTATCACAAGCGCATCCAGGACTACCTGCAGCCGGTTAAAATATTTCTCGTTGTCGTTGATCAAAACGTTTCACCCCTGTATCCGGCAAAATTTCAGAAATCCATCATACGGCGGACAATGTTCGCCCAGAGCTCCCACTGGATCCTGAAATAATTGATAAGATTCTTCCTTCGTACCTTCACTTTCCCCGATTTGCCGCAGAGACGGATTCCCTTCCCCAGTCCCGTGACATATTCCTTAAAATAACCCTTTCCGGCAAAAAAAATTGTTTTTATCAGAAACCCCGCGGCCAGAAACGGAAGATTCAGCAGAATCTGCGGCCACGGCATATTCTTATAGATCAGATAAATGCTGTTGCGCGAGGAATGGCGGATCTTGAACTCATTGTAGAGCGAGCCGCTCGCGGCGCTTCCGACATGGCGCACGACCGCCTCCGGAATGTAAAGATTCCGGTACCCCGCAATTCTCGCGCGGTAAGCGACATCGACGTCCTCCAGATACGCGAAATGGGCCTCGTCAAACAGTCCGATCTCATCGAAAACGGCCCTGCGGTAGATCGCGGCCCCCGCGCACGCGGAAAATATCTCGCGCCGCCTGTCATACCGCGCGGCCGGTTTGCCTTTCCCAAGCGCATAGGCCCAGCCAAGCGCGCAGTAATAATCTCCTCCGTCATCCATCCTCTGAGGATCATCCATCCGGACCATGCGCGAGGCGCAGGAAAAACAGTTTTTCTCCTTCTCTATCGCGGCCACCAGCTCCTCTACAAAGGATGTCTCACATACGGTATCATTATTCAGAAGAATCACATACGGTGTCTTCGCCATACGGATCCCCGCGTTGACGGCCCTGCAGAATCCCTCGTTCGTCCTGTTCCGGTACACCGCCACCTCCGGATAATGCGATTCCACATAGTCCGCGCTTCCGTCCGTAGATCCATTGTCAATCAGGATCACCGAAAAATCCTGCCGGCTCTGCGTCATCAGAGAATCCAGGCATCCCTTCAGATACCGCATGCCGTTCAGGTTCGGTATAACCACTGTCGCTGTCTGCATAAGTTCAACCTCTCCACAAAACCGGCCGCCGTCCGCAGGACATGCGCAGGCATGTGACGGTTCACTGCCCGCGGGGACTTTCAGACCGGGTATTACGGATCGCCGCGGACCGTCAGTCGGCCCGCAGAGAGTAGTTCCACTTCGCGAGAGAAAAATTCCGGTTGTAATAAGGATCCCCGTTTTTCAGAATCGATATCCAGCGGGTCCTCATAAACTCAATCTCCGACTGGAACCTGCGGACCTTTTCCGGCGTATCCTCCATTCCTCTCGTTTTTGATTCATAATGATAAAGCTCCGCGTAGGGATCGTAGACCACCAGATATCCCTTTTCCCGCAGGCGGAGGCAGAAATCAATGTCGTTGAACGCGACTGCCAGCTTTTCCTCAAAGCCGCCGGCCGCTTCAAAGGCTTTTCGGCTGACCATCATGCAGGCCGCCGTCACCGCGCTGAGATCCTGCTGCAGCGATTCCTTGTGAAGATAACCGCTGTGGGACCGCTTCATCCCGGTAAACATACAGCCGCCGATCCCGCCGATCCCGACCACGATCCCCGCATGCTGGATCGTATCATCCGGATAATAAAGACGCGCGCCCACGGCTCCCGTCCCCGGTCTCTGGCAGTGCCCGACCAGCTCGTCCAGCCAGTCCTCACTGATGATCTCCGTGTCATTATTCAGAAATACAAAATAACTTCCCCGCGCCTGCCGGACCCCGAAATTATTGATCGCGGAATAATTAAACTCCTTGTCCCAATATACAACACGAATCGCGTCCCGTCCATCTATTTCTTTATAGAAGGCAAAAATTTCGTCTGTTCTGCTGTTATTTTCTATAATAATGATCTCATAACTGCGGTATTTCGTCCTGCTTTTGATAGAGTCCAGACACTTTCTGAGCGTCTCCGTCTCGTCCCTGTTCGGGATGATGACCGACACCAGGGGCTGCCCGCTCACAGGATAGCGCACCCGGTAGAATCCGAAATCCTTTTTGCAGGAAACCTCCCCGCTCAGCCCGACGCGCTCAAGATGAGCCGCGATCGCCCGGCGTCCCGCTTCGTACGCGTACTGCTTGGACAGGGGGTTGTCAGCCGTGGACTGCGCGTGCGTCCTCCAGTGATACAAAACACGCGGTATGTGACAGATACCGCGCGCCTGTTCGGTACACCGCAGAATAAAATCATAATCCTGAGCTCCGTCGTACGCTCCGTCAAAACCTCCGGTACGCGCCAGAAGCTCCCTCGAGAACACCAGAAAATGACAGATATAATTGTTGGAGCGCAGTAGATCCGGATTGTAATCCGGCTTCAGGTTGGGCTGAAAATGCTCTTTCTGGTTTTCGCCAAACTTGTCCTCATCCGTATAAAGCAGCTCCGGCCTGCCGTCACTTTGCAGGCGGGCCGCCGTCTC